>CAIUDO010000781.1 GCA_903897935.1 uncultured Pseudomonadota bacterium | reverse complement strand
GGCTGCCGGGCGCTCGCGATCAACCCCGGCAGCAAGGACAGTCATACGCGGTTCGCCGACAAGCTCGGGCTCGACTTCCCGCTGCTCGTCGACAAGGGCGCTGCCACCGCGCGCGCGTACGCCGCGCTGCTCCCGCTCTCGTTCGGGCGCCCGCGCGTGCTGCGCACCGTGTACCTCGTCAACCCACAACGGAAGATCCGGCTGGCGAACCGCGGGGCGCCGTCCCTCGCCGCGGTGCTGCGCTCCATCCAGGCCCTCAAGTACGCGTCACGCACCGGCATGTGATCCGGTTACTAGACGCCTCCGGCCCGCTACCCGGGCCACGGAGGCCTGATGCCGCTCGACGTTCGTAAGCGTGAAATCGTCATCTTGTCCGCGGTGCGCACCGCGTTCGGCACGATGGGCGGCGCCCTCAAGGGCATGTCGGCGACCGATCTCGCGGTCCCCACGGCGTCAGCGGCGCTGGCCAAGGCCGGCATCGGCGGCGAGGAGGTCGACCACGTGATCTACGGCAACGTGCTGCAGACCGCGGCCGACGCCATCTACCTGCCGCGGCACGTCGGGTTGAAGGTCGGCACCCCCGAAGGCGTGCCCGCGCTCGGCGTGAACCGCCTGTGCGGCTCGGGCTTCCAAGCCGTGATCACGGCGGCCGAGCAGATCCTCACCGGCCAGGCGCAGGTCGTCCTGTGCGGCGGCACGGAGTCGATGAGCCAGGCGCCGCACGTCACGTGGGGCATGCGCGAAGGCGCGCGCCTCGGGCAGCCACCGAAGATGCTGGATCTCCTTTGGGAGTGCCTGACCGACAGCTACACGGGCTTGCCGATGGCGATGACCGCCGAGAACCTCGCGGTGCAGTACGGGCTGTCGCGCGAAGACGTCGACGCCGTCGCGATCGCGTCGCAGGATCGGTGGGCCGCGGCGCACGCCGCCGGCCGGTTCGCCGACGAGATCGTGCCGCTCGAGCTCAAGAGCCGCAAGGGCACCGTCACCTTCGCGGTCGACGAGCACCCGCGCGCGTCGACGATGGAGACGCTCGCCAAGCTGCCGCCGGTGTTCAAGAAGGACGGCTTCGTCACGGCCGGCAACGCGTCCGGCATCTGCGACGGCGCCGCCTCGCTCGTCGTCGCGGACGCGGCGTGGGCCGAGGCCCGTGGTCTGTCGCCGATCGCGCGGCTCGTCGGCTGGGGCGTCTCCGGCTGCGACCCCAAGGTGATGGGCATCGGCCCGGTCCCCGCGGCGAAGCGCGCGCTCGAGTCCACCGGGATGCAATTGTCCGATCTGGCGCTCGTCGAGGTCAACGAGGCGTTCGCGCCCCAGTACCTCGCCGTGGAGCGCGCGCTCGGCCTGGACCGCTCGATCACGAACGTCAACGGCGGCGCGATCGCGCTCGGCCACCCGCTCGGGGCGTCCGGCGCCCGCATCACCGCCACCCTCATCCACGAGCTGCGCCGCCGCAAGGAGCGCTTCGGCCTCGGGTCCGCGTGCATCGGTGGCGGCCAGGGCATCGCGGTCATCGTCGAAGCCCTCTGATCCCCCAGGAGTCGCCGTGAACGAGTCCGAGATCATCTACGACTGGAACGTGCTCGGCGACGCTTTGTCGCCGCCGATGCGCGCCGTTGAGCTGCACGACGAGACGCTGCGGGACGGCATCCAGTGCCCGTCCGTCAAGGATCCGCCGCTCGAAGCCAAGATGGAGGTGATCCGGCTGCTCGCGCGCCTCGGCGTCGCGTCGGTCAACGTCGGGCTGCCCGGCGCGGGCCCGCGCGCGGTCGCCGACTCTCAGGCGCTGGTCGAGATGATCCGCGATGAGCGTCTCCCGATCCGGGCCGGCTGCGCGGCGCGCACGCACGCGAACGACATCCGGCCCGTCGCCGAGATCAGCCAGCGGACCGGCGTTCCGGTCGAGGCCATGATGTTCCTCGGCAGCTCGCCGATCCGGATGTTCGCCGAAGGCTGGGACGACGCCAAGCTCGAGCAGCTCACGCGCGACGCCGTCAAGCTCGCGGTGACGTCGGGCATTCCGGCGTCCTTCGTCACCGAAGACACCGTCCGGTCGCACCCGACCACGCTCCGACGGCTGTTCACCGCCGCGATCGAAGAAGGCGCCACGCGCCTGGTCTTGTGCGACACAGTGGGGCACTGCACCCCGAACGGGGTGTTCAACCTCGTGCGCTTCACCCGCGACCTGCTGCGCGGGCTCGGCGCGGACGGCGCCGTCAAGCTCGACTGGCACGGCCACAACGACCGCGGTCACGGCCTCGTCAACGCGTTGTTCGCCATCGAGGCCGGCATCGACCGCGTGCACGGCACCGTGCTGGGGGTCGGCGAGCGCGTCGGCAACACCTCGCTCGACCAGGTGCTGGTCAACCTGCGGCTGCTCGGCGTGACGAGCAGCGACTTGTCGTCGCTGGGCGCGCTGGTCGACCTCGTGTCGACGAGCTGCGAGGTCCCCATCCCGGTGTCGTACCCGGTGTTCGGCCGCGACGCGTTCCGGACCGGCACCGGCGTGCACGCCGCGGCCGTCATCAAGGCGGTCAAGCGCGGTGACGACTGGCTCGCCGACCGCGTGTACTCCGGCGTTCCAGCCGCGTGGTTCGGGCGCCGGCAGGAGATCGAGATCGGCCACCAGAGCGGCGAGTCGAACGTGCGGTTCTGGCTCGCCCAGCGCGACATCGAGGCGACCGACGCCGTCGTGCGGGCCGTGTTCCAGGCCGCCAAGCAGACCGACACCCTGCTCACCGACGCACAGATCCTCGCCGCCGTCGCGAGCGCCTCGGCGTGACCTCCTTCGACGTCCGCGCGCACACGATCTTGCTCACGATGGCGGGCAGCCGGGTCTACGGCATGCATCGCCCCGACTCCGACGTCGACCTGCGCGGCGCCTGCGTGCCGCCCGCGCGCTTCTTGCACGGGTTCCATCAGAAGTTCGAGCAAGCCGACGACGACGCGAGCATCAACACGTTCGCCGACCTGCTCACCGGGGAGGCTGCCCGCGCCGCGACGCTCACCAAGCTGGAAGGCACCGTCTACGACGTGCGTAAGGTGCTGTCGCTGGCGGCCGAGTCGAACCCGAACCTGCTCGATCTCCTGTATTGTCGCGACGAAGACGTGCTCTTGTGCACCACCGAGGGCGCGCTGCTGCGCGAGGCGCGCCACCTCACGCTGAGCCGCAGGGTCAAGCAGACCTTTGGAGGGTACGCCAACGCCCAGCTCAAGCGAATCGAGACGCACCGGCGGTGGTTGCTCGACCCGCCCGCGGCGGCGCCCAAGCGCGCCGCGTTCGGCTTGCCGGAGAACACGCTGCTGCCCGCCGACCAACTCGCCGCCGCGGCCGCCGCGGTCCGCAAGAAGGTCGACGGGTGGGAGCTCGACTTCACGGGCGCGCCGCCGTCGACCGCGGTGGCCGTGCACGAGGCGCTCGCGACCGAGCTGGCCGAGATCGCGCTCGCGACCGGGCACCCGTCCGTCGACGCCCTGAAGTGGTCGGCGGCGGCCCGCCTCGTCGGCTTGGACGACAACCTCATCCTCGTGATGCAGCGCGAGCGGTCGTACGAAGCCGCCGCGCGTGAGTTCCGCCAGTACGAGACGTGGCGGACGAGCCGCAACCCCGAGCGGGCCGGCCTGGAGGCCCACTACGGGTACGACACGAAGCACGCCGCGCACCTGATGCGTCTGCTTCGCATGGGCCGCGAGATCCTCGAGACCGGGTCGGTGATGGTGTGGCGTGGGCCCGGAGGCGCCGGAGACGCCGACGAGTTGTGCGCGATCCGCGCGGGCGCGTGGTCGTACGAGCGGCTCACCGAGGCCCGAATCGAGGCGATGGACGCGCTGGAGGCGGCCGCGACGCGATCTCCCCTGCCCCCTCGCCCCGACATCGACGCGCTCGACGCGCTGTGCGTGCGGATCGTGGAGTCGCGCCTGCGCGGGTGAGCGCGCCGCTCGGCGGCTACTCGTCGTCGTTGCCTTGCAGCGCGCGCCGGATCTGGGCCGCCTTACCCTGCTTTCCTTCGTCCAGCTCCGCCTGCAGGAACCGCGCGCGCGCCTGATTGTTCTGCATGACCTTCAGGAAGAACAGCAGCCCGATCACCCACCCGATCACCGTGAGGTGCTCGAACCCAGGCAACCCGAACCAGATGAGCCCGGCCCCGACCGCCGCGTTGAGCGCTTGAACCGACCAGAACACCGCCGCGCGGCTCCGGAGCGCACCGACCCGCATGACGACCTGGTTGCCCGCCAACACCCCGACCACGATCAGCAACGGAACCGCGTCGACGTCCATCAGGGGTTGACCGCGACGTTGTCGATCAAGCGCGTGCGCCCTACCTTCGCCGCGACGAGCGCCCGAGCGGGTCGATCGAGCGTGGGGATCGCAGCGAGCGACTCGGCGTCGACGATCGACAGGTATTCGAGACGGTCGACGTTGAGCCAGGCGACCCCCAGCTCCGTGAGCGCGCCGACGTCGGTGACGCCCGACCGCGCCGCCGCCTGCACCGCGAACAACGCCTCCGACAACGACCGCGCCCGCCGGCGATCCTCCGTCGACAGGTACGTGTTGCGCGACGACAACGCCACCCCGTCGTCGTCGCGGACGAGCGGACCCGGTACGATCTCCACCGGCAACGCGAGGTCCAACACCATGCGACGGATGACCTGGAGCTGCTGGTAGTCCTTCTCGCCGAACGCCGCGAGTCGGCACCGGGAGACGCCGAACAGCCGTGCGACCACGGTAGCGACGCCCGCGAAGTGCCCAGGACGGGACGGCCCTTCGAGCACGTCGGCGACGCCCCCGATGGTCACCCCGGTCGCGAACCCGGGCGGGTACAACGACGACGGCGCGAACACCGCGTCGACCCCGGCCTCGGCGCACAGGCGCAGGTCGCCGTCGAGGTCGCGCGGGTAGGTCGCCAGATCCTCGGTGGGACCGAACTGCAGCGGGTTGACGTAGATCGACACCACGAGGCGCGCGCAGCGCGGCCGCAGCAGGTGCATCAGCGACGCATGCCCGCGGTGCAGAAAGCCCATCGTCGGCACGAGGCCGACCCCGGTGTGCGCCTCGGCCCACGCCGTCATCTCGCCGCTGTCGTGGATCACGCGCATCAGTACAGCCGCGCCAGCTTACGCGGGCCACGCCGGGTGTAGGCGTGCTCGGCCGTCGGGAACGCGCCCTCGCGCACCTCACGCGCGTACGCGCCGACCGCGTCGACGATCGTCTCCTCCAGGCGCGCGTACCGCCGCGCGAATTTCGGCTGGAACGACAGGTCCATGCCGAGCAGGTCGTTGCAGACAAGCACCTGCCCGTCGCACCGCGCACCCGCGCCGATGCCGATCGTCGGCACGTCGACGCGGCTCGTGATCTCCGCGGCGACGTCCTCCGGCATGGCCTCGAGCACCACGCAGAACGCGCCGGCTTCGACGACCGCCACCGCGTCCGCGACGACGCGCTCGGCGTCTTCCTCGGTGCGGCCCTGCACCCGGAACCCGCCCATCGCGTGCACCGACTGCGGGGTGAGCCCGACGTGCCCGACGACCGGGATGCCCGCTTCGACCAGCGCGCGAATGGTCGGCGCCATCCGGACGCCGCCCTCGAGCTTCACCGACTGCGCCGCCGCCTCCTGCAAGCACCGCGCGGCCGACGCCATCGCCTGATCGACGTTCCGGTAGGTCATGAACGGCAGGTCGGCGACCAGATGTGCCGTTTTGAGGCCGCGAGACACACACCGGGTGTGGTAGACCATCTCGTCCAGGGTGACCGGCAGCGTGTCGGTGTGCCCCTGGACCACCATCCCCAACGAGTCCCCGACGAGCACCATGTCGACCCCGGCGGCGTCGACCAGCCGGGCCATGGTGTAGTCGTACGCGGTCACCATCACGATCCGCTCGTTGTCGGCCTTCTTCTTACGAAGGTCCAACACTGTACGTCGAGACACGCTCACCTCCGATCGAACAGCCCGAGCTCCTCCCGGTCCACCGACGCGGATCCAGGGGAACGAGCTGATGAATTTCCCTCTTCTAGGGCGTCGGCCCCACCGTTGAGCGCGCGCGCGACGCGCTCCAACAACCCCTCCCGCGCCGACGGGTTGATGACCTCGTCGACGTGGGTGTTCTCAACCCGCAGGATTGGGCACCGCGTCCACGTGGACCACATCGCTTCGTAACGAGCGCGCAGGTCGTCGAGGTACGCGGCGTCGATGTGCTCTTCGCCGGGCCGGTTCCGGACCGCGATGCGCTCCAGCAGCACGCTCGTGGGCGCGTCGAGGTAGATGACGAGGTCCGGCGTGGGCGACACCTCGCCGAGGGCGCTGCCAAAGGCATCGTACAAGGCGAGCTCTTGGGCGTCGAGCGTCTTCAGGGCGAACATCCTGTCCTTTTCGAACAGGTAGTCGCTCACCACGAGGCGCGCGAACAGGTCGCCCTGGCGAATGACCTGCTGCTGCCGCCACCGCTCGTAGAGGTAGAACATCTGGACCGGGAACGCGAAGCGCGCTGGATCCCGGTAGAACGGCTCCAAGAACGGGTTCGTCGCGGCGGGCTCCAGCACGAGGCGCGCGTGCCACGCCGCCTCGAGCACCTGGCAGAGCGACGTCTTGCCCACCCCGATGAGCCCTTCGACGACGAGGAAGCCTCTCATGGCCGCATCCTACCCTGTCGGCCGCGCGCGCGCGCCCAGCCGATCCGCGCCGCCCACGCCACGACGGTGATCACGATGAGCGCCGGCGCGTAGAGCACCGTCGTCTCCGAGCCGATCAGGCCGAGCTCGTAGGTGTTCGTCGTCAGCGGGAACAACAAGAAGTAGCCCTCGCCGTGGTGCGCCTGGAACACGTCCGCCAAGAAGTGCAGCGCGCTGCCGACCAGCAGCCACAAGAACACGTCGGCGCGCTGATCCTCGCGGAACGGCAGCGCGACGAGGCCGCACGCGGCGACGTTCGCGACGGGCATGTGCAGCACCGCCCACGGGTACATCGCCTCGATCGGGATGGGCACGCCGAGCCGGATCAGCAGGTCGATCCCCATGATCGGCACCCGGGACGTCAGGTCGGGCAGCGCGGTGCCGAGCACGGTGGCGCTGACGTGCCGCCCGCCGGTCGCCGCCTTGAACAGCAGCCCCGTGCACGCGTGGGTGAGCAGGTCAGGCACGGAGCACCCACCCCGTCGGCGTCCGACGCACCAGGAACGGCGCCGCGACCCCCAACAACGCGAGCCCGACCAGGCCGAGCACCTTCTTGCGCGTGCGCAGCACGTGCAGCTCCCGCCACGACGCCACGACGACGAGGTCCTCGGCCCGAAACGCGCCCCCGACCGAGATGTCGGCGCCGACCGACAGCCCCTCGGTCGGCCCTTCGATCGGCACGTACGAGAAGCCCTTCTCGACGACGTACCGCTCCGGCCCGTCGATCCGATCGACGCGGAACAACGACAGCACCAGCGCGTCACCGTCACACGCGGCCGGGGCGCGTACGCACGCCGGATACCCGACCGGCACGGTGAGCCGCAAGAACGTCCAATACGCGGCGGGCCCCAGCAACAGGAACAGCAGGACGAGGCGGGTCCGCGCTTTGTTGGTGTCCGAGAACCAGCCCCGCCAGCCCATCCGTGCTCCCGCGAGCCCTTGATAGTGCTCGGCGAGCGCCCGCGCACCTTGACCCCATGCCTGCGGTGGGGTCCAATCCCCCGATGCAAACGAACCCTCGAAGCGCGCTCGTAAGCGGCGGCGCGTCCGGCCTCGGCGCCGCGACCGCGCGCCGACTCGTCAACGAAGGATGGAACGTCGTCATCGCGGACCGCGACGGCGCTCGCGCGGCGCGGCTCGCCGACGAGATCGGCGCCATCGCTGTCACGATGGACGTCACGGAGCCCGCGCAGGTGGAGGCGGCCGTGCGCGTCGCCACCGAGGCCGGCGCGCTGCGCCTCGTGGTCAATTGTGCCGGGATCGGCTGGGCCACCCGCACGCTCGACCGCATGGGCACGCCCCACGACCCGGCGAGCTTCCAGGTCGTCGTCCAGGTCAACCTGTTCGGCACGTTCAACGTGCTCCGCATCGCGGCGGCCGCGATGGCCAAAGGCCCACCCGACGACGACGGCTGCCGCGGCTGCATCGTCAACACCGCGTCGGTCGCGGCGTTCGACGGGCAGATCGGGCAGCTCGCGTACGCAGCGTCGAAGGGGGGCGTCGTCGCGATGACGCTCCCCGCGGCGCGGGACCTCGCGCCGGTGGGCGTGCGCGTCGTCGCGATCGCGCCGGGCATCTTCGACACGCCGATGGTGGGCCTGCTCCCGGCGGAGAAGCGCGCTGAGACGGCGTCTCAGGTCGTCTTTCCGAAGCGCCTCGGCGTGCCCGACGACTACGCCGAGCTCGTGGTAGCGATCGAGCGCAACCGCTACCTCAACGGCGAGGTGATCCGGCTCGACGGCGGCCTGCGCATGCCGCCGCGGTGACGGCGCTTGACGCCCCGACGCGTCCGGTTAAGAGCCGACGGTCCTCGGGCGATTAACTCAGCGGGAGAGTGCCACCTTCACACGGTGGAAGCCACAAGTTCGAATCTTGTATCGCCCATCCGAACCTCGAGAGGCGCCCGCCCACCGGCTGGCGCCTCTCTTCGTTCAGGCTCCGCCGTCGGTGCGGGCGTCAGCGCCCGATCACGAACCGAAGCAGGTGGTACGCCAACATGAGCGCGCCGATCGCTGCCAGCACGGGCGGGTACACGTAGAAGTGGCTCGGGTCGAGCGACAAGTTCAGCGCGAGCGCGAACAGCGAGAAGCCCGTCACCAGCACCGCCGCTGCCGCCATCTTCGCGTGGTACCACCGGCGCTGGCGCGGGGTGCCACGCCGCTGCTCTTCGAGGTCCTGCTGGACGCGCGCCAGCCCGTCCCCGCTCAAGTTCGCCAGCTCCTCGCGCAGCGTGGGGACCTTCGCGAACATCCGGACGACCAACACGGGCACGAGCGCCGGCACGGTGAACCCGATCCACCACACCGCGGCCGCCGCTACGACCGCGCGGTCGCACGCGCCGTAGAGCCACCGCCACGGCGCGACGTCCAGGGTCGCCAGGGCCGCCGCCAGCGCCCATACCGCGAGCAACCACGCGCCCGCGGCGAGCTGGAACACGATCTGCAGGATGAACTTCGGCACCGCCGCTTCCTCCTGCGCCGATCGTAGCGGGGCGCGCGCGCGGTCGGTAGAACGGAAGCGGAGGTGCCGTGGAGCGCGGTCGCCTACTCGTGCTCGTCGTGGCGCTCGGCGCGGCTTGCTCGCCCGACGAGCCCGCCGCCGTCACGCCCGCGTGCCCGCCGATCGAGCTCCCCCCCGCCCCGGACCTCAGCGCCGCGCGCGCGTCCAACCTGATCCTCATCTCGATCGACACCCTGCGCCGCGACGCGCTCGGCCGCTACGAAGGTCAGGGCACGCCGTTCCTCGACGATCTCGCGAGCCGCTCGCTGGTGCTCGACGATCACGCGTCCAACGCGGCGTGGACGTTCCCGTCGATGACGTGCGCGCTCGGCGGCCGCTGCCCCGAAGACCTCGGCTTCGTCCCCGATCCTTACGCGCTGCAAGGCCTCGGCGACGCCCCCGTGCTCGCGACGTGGCTCGACGACGCGGGGTTCGTCAGCGCGACCGTGACCGCGTCGTTGCTCATCGACCGGGATCGCGGGCTCGCGCGCGAGGTCGACGTGCTCGAGGTGCTGCCCCAGGAGCCCGCCGAGGTCGTCCTGGACCACGCGCTCACGCAGCTCGACGCCCTGCGGGCGGACGGCCGCCGGTGGGTGCTGCACGCGCACCTCACCGACAGCCACAGCCCGTACGAGCCTCCCGACCGCTATGCGTACCTCTGGGACGACCTGGCGCCGCTGCCGGTCGACCTCGACGACCCCAGGAGCTGGAGCGCGCTCGCCACCGCCTACCGCTCCTACGACGACGCTACGAAGCTGCTGATCCAGCAGCACTTCAGCGCTCGCTACGAAGGGGCGGCGTCCTACACCGACGCCGAGCTCGGGCGGTTCTGGGAGGCGTTGCAGGCGCGCGGCGCCCTCGACGACACGGTCGTCGTCGTGTTCTCCGACCACGGCGAGCAGCTTTGGGAGCACGGCCGGTGGGGGCACGGGATCAGCCTGCACTACGGGGAGCGCGCCGCCATCGCGATGATCTGGGCGCCGGGCCTCGAACCGCTCGCGTGGCCCGGCCCCACGGACCACAAGGACCTCGTGCCGACCTTGTTGCCGATGCTCGGCCTGCCCGTCCCACCGGAGGTCACGGGCGTCGCGGTGGGCGCCGCCGACCCCGACGCGCCCCGGTTCGCGGTGACCCTGCCCGACGAGCGGTGGCCGCTGCAAGCCGTCGACTGGCAGTGCTACACCATGCTGTACGCCTGGCACGGGGGGGCCGAGGTGTATCGCCGCGACGTCGACCCACGCGAGCGCCACGACCGCAGCGACGCCTGGGCCGTCACCGCCGCGCTGTGGGACCTGCTCGAGCCCGAGGTGCGGCGCGTCGAGCCGATGGTCGACGGCCCGTCGCCGGTGCCGGTGAACGCGCCCTGAACCTTACTTCTTACGCTGCGGCTTCGGCACCATCGCCCACAACCGGCCTGGGATGCCGGTCGCGAGCGCGCCCACGACGATCGACCCCACCACGGCGCCCATCAGCATGTCCCCGACCACCGAAGCGAGCCCGCGCGCGGCTTCGGGCAGCGCTTCGACCAGGTGGTGCACCGCCTCGGCGAGCGGGTGGATGCCGTGCAGGATGATGTGCCCGCCTACCATCATCATCGCGAACGTGCCGATCCAGGCGATCGCGTGGAGGATCCACGGCGCAGCGCGGATGATGAGCCGACCGAGCCACGCGGTCGCCGCGGACGCCCGCACCATCGCCTCGCCAGCGTCGTCGATCTTCACCAACCCGATCACGACGCCGTACACGCCGACGGTGAGGACCAGCGAGACCGCGTACAGCACGCCCACCTGGGTGAGGAACGGCTCGGTGGCGACCTCACCCAGCGACAACGCGATGATCTCGCCCGACAGGATGAGGTCGGTGCGGATCGCGCCGGCGACGCGTGCGCGCTCGAACGCGACCGGATCGGTAGGCACTTCCTCGACTTCGTGGTGCTCCTCCTCGTGCGGGCGCAGCTTGTGCACGATCTTCTCGACGCCTTCGAACGCCAGGTAGGTGCCGCCGATCATCAGGATCGGGGTGATGCTCCACGGCGCGATGGCGTTGAGGAACAACGCCCCAGGCGCGAGGATCAACACCTTGTTCTTGAGCGAGCCCCACGCGACCGCCAGCACCACCGGGATCTCACGCTCCCGCTGGATGCCCATCGCCTGCTCCGCGGTGACCGCCATGTCGTCGGTGACCACGCCGCTCGTCTTCTTCGCCGCGAGCATGGTGAACGCCGCGACGTCGTCGGCGATGGTCGCGACGTCGTCGAGCAGCGCGATCAATCCGCTGAGCGCCATTCCTTCCCCCTGCCCTGGCTACTTCGTCCACAGCTCGATGACGGGATCGTCCTTCGCGTCATCGGGCGTGCCCTTCGGCGGGATGAGCTTGATGCGCCCCGTGCGCACGTCCTCCGGCGTCGGATCCTTCATGATGTCCCGGCGAACGCCGTTCTCCCAGATGAAGCGCCCGTTGTCCTCGAGCACGAACGGCGTGGGGGGCTCCCCGCGCTCGATGTCGAGCGCGTTGCCCTCTCCGGTCAGCGTATAGACGCTCTTCGGAGCGCGTCCCGGCGCGCGTGGCTCGTTGACGCCGTAGTTCCAGGTGATCTCGAACGACAACGTCGCGATGACCTCGTCGGCGAACCGGCACGCCTCGCTGCACTGCACGACCAGCGCCGAGCGCTGCCGAGGGCGGTCCAACAGGTCGATCGAGATCGGCACGCCCTCGAGCGTACGAAAGCCGTACCCGTCTTCCACCCGGCTCAGCTCGACCGCGACGTCGAACGGACGCTCGGTGTCGCCCAGGACGAACGCGCCGCGCGCCCGCGTGCGCACCGTGGCGCCGAACGTGGCCTCCAGCTCGAACGGATCGAGCTCGTGCAGCTCGACATACGCGACGGGGTTCTTCTCGGTGTCGAAGTACAACCTGCGGATCAGGCCGTCGCGCTCCGGATCGTCG
>CAIUDO010000780.1 GCA_903897935.1 uncultured Pseudomonadota bacterium | reverse complement strand
GCTCTCCGAAATCATCAACCCGCTATCAAATGCAGATCGTCCAGCTGTTGATTCAATCTCCAGCGGTGTTCTCCCTGATGCAGGTATGACATTCGAAATTCCAAAGATTACCGCTGTTCCAACAGTCGGCGAAGAAGCTGAGGAAGCAACAATTGATGAGACCGGAATGCGTACCTCACGCGCTGCTGCGCCGAGGTCGCGCCATCGTGACGTACCGTCTGGAGGCCCGGGTACTCCGCATCGGGAGCGCTTCGGAGCACGCGCGCGAGGGTCGCCGAGGACCTTCACAAGAATCACCAGGCCTGTTCCACGTGGAACACCGTGGACGGGCGGCGCCACGCGCTGGTGTCCTCGAGCCCGTCCCGCGCCGCGAGGCCGACCGCGAACGAAGGCGGCGAACCGGCTTTGGGCATCGGGGCCGAGGGCGTGTTCCACGTGGAACGCTTCTCCGGCGTTCCGAACCTCCAACCACCCCCCGACGCACCGCGCGCGCGAACCGCATCCAGCGCGCCTGGCCAGCCATCCAGCCTCCAATGACCGCCCCCCAGCGACCATCCCACGCCAGCCTCCACTCGCGAGGCTCGGCGAACCGACACGCCACGACGCACCCGACGCCGCGTCCGCACTCGCGCGAAGCCTGGTCCCGAACCCCAAGCGTGTCGAACGCTCGCACCTCGCGCGTCACACCAACACCCAACCCCCATCGTCGCCGCCCACTCCATGTCCTCGGCCGGCTACGACCGCACGACCCGGCGCCTGGTTTTTTCACCCGACTCTTCCAGGCGCGTGGGCAACGACGCCGCCAGACGCTTGTCCACGGCCGGTCGCACGGCGATGACCGAACGCCCCTACCGCCCAGGGCACTAGGAGGCGCCCGTCAACCTCAGCCCGGCAGCGAGCCCGTCCCGCACCCCAAGCGCCAGCCGATCGAGGTCCTCCTCGGAGTGGGCCGCGGTCACCACGACGCGGAGCCTCGCGGTGCCCGCTGGCACGGTGGGCGGCCGAATCCCCTGCACGAACACTCCGCGCGCCAGGAGAAACTCGGTCCACCGCATTACCGCCGCGTCGTCGCCCACCCGCAGCGGGACGATCGGCGATGACCCCGCCGCGTCGAGACCCATGGCCCGAAGTTGAGCCACCAGCGTCATGACGTTGCTCCACAACCTCGCGCGGAGCTCCTCACCCACCGAACCGGCGACCAGCCCGACCGCCGCGACCGAAGCCGCCGCCACGGCAGGCGGCGCTCCCGTTGAAAACACGAGACTTCTCGCCTTGTTCCAAAGCAACTCGGTGAGCGCCCGGGGTCCCCCAATGGCCGCACCCACCCCACCCAGCGCCTTGCCGTACGTAATTACGCTTACATCTGCTGCGGCGCCCTGCGCGTCGCCCAGCCCCGCGCCGCGGGCCCCGAACACGCCGATCGCGTGCGCTTCGTCCACCACCAACACTGCGTCTCGCGCCACGCACACCGCGCGCACGGCGGCGAGATCCGCCACGTCGCCATCCATCGAGAACACCGCCTCCGTCACGACGATCTTCCGCCTCGCGCGCGACCGCACCAGCAGGTCGTCGAGCGCGCCGACGTCTCGGTGCCCGAACCGTCGCACCTCGCCGCGCGCCAGCCGGCAGCCGTCGATGATGCTCGCGTGGTTGAGCTCGTCGGAGAACAGCTCGTCGCCCGGGTCGGACGCGAGCACCGGCAACAGCCCCGTGTTCGCCGCGAACCCCGAGGAGAACAACAGCGACGCCTCCACCCCCAGCCAGGCCGCCAACGCGGCCTGCGCCGCCTCGTGCACCGCGGTGTTGCCGGACACCAGCCGCGACGCGCCGGCGCCGAACCCCCACGCGTCGTGCGCGTCGCGCGCCGCCGCGACGAGTGTCCGGTGTCCGGACAGCCCGAGGTAGTCG
>CAIUDO010000779.1 GCA_903897935.1 uncultured Pseudomonadota bacterium | reverse complement strand
GGTGATCCCGAGGCCGGCGTGCGCGTCGCACATCGAGCGCCCCGTGTACGTGCAGTACCCGCCGGTGGCTTCGCACGCCTGCTCGACCAGCAGCGCCTCGAGGGCGACGAGGTCCGACTTTGCGAAGTAGCCGTTGATCCGAGCGTCCAGGCTGACCACCACCACGAACTCGGCGACGACGGCCTGCACCGCCGCGTAGCCGCCGATCTGGTTGAACGCGATCCGCGAACCATCCGGATCGGTCACGATATCTGTTTGCATATCAGCAAGGATGACAATGAGCTCGTCGGCCGGGAGGCCACCGTCGAACGTACCGGGTGTGTAGGGCACTCCGAGGGTGTCGAGCGCGGCGATCAGATCTGCGATCACGAAGCCGAACTGGGCGTCGGTGATCGCCATTCCAGCGTGCACCTCGCGCATGCTGCCGCCGGTGTAGGTACAGCCCCCCCCGGCGGCCTCGCAGATCTGCTGCTCCAGCGTGACCTGCAGCGCGCCGAGGTCGCTCCCGGCGAACATCCAGCTCACCGTGGGGTCGACGGAGACGTTCGCGAGGAGCTCGCTCACTACGGCGGACACACCCTTGGCGCCCCCGAGCCGCTCGTAGAGCGACGCGGTGTCCGTATCCGTGTCGGTATCCGTGTCGGTGTCGACATCCGAGTCGGTGTCCGTGTCAGTATCCGCGTCTGCGGGTTGGGCCTCCGTTTCGGCCGCCTTGGTGCAAGCGCCAAGCGCGAGCGTGAGCACGAGCAACGAGTCCGGGTTCATCGGCCTCTCCTTCAACGACCAGGTGGGGGGTCGGACACGTGTGGGTTCCACCCTGGCGGCCGCGCGCCCGGCTGCCCCGACAGCGCGCCTTGGCGCGGGTGCGTCGGGACGCTGGCCTCGACGCCCGGCACCTGCCAGGACTGCTCGACGCGGTACGAGCCGCCTGCGACCCGGATCGTCTTGACCGCGACCTCGAGGTCCCGAAACGAGAACGTGGTCACGTACCGGACGATGCGCGCCGACGCGACGTCTTCGACGGCTCCGAACGCGTCTTGGCGGGTCGGCGGCCCGAGCTCCGCCTGGCGGGCGGCCACCGATTGTGTGTAGTCCGCCTCCGCGGACGCCGCGTCCTGGTGGGTGCGTGTGAACCCGATGAAGTGCAACGGCGCGCCTTCGCCGCGGACGAGCAGGAGGTCGCCTGGAGCCTCTGCCAGCGCCACCCCGGTGCACGCGTAGTGGAAGGTGGCTCGGGTGGGGGTGGGGTACTGAGCGCACAGGATGCCGTTCAGGGTGATCCAGGCCTCGATGGCGCCGTGATCGGAGGCGCCGAGCTCGAGGCCGAACACCCGCCGCGTCGGCGCGGGGGGCAGCGCGGCGAGCGGCTGCGCCTCCGGGTCGGCCAGCGGCTCCGGGCTGGCGAGGCCGGTGGCGGAGGCCCACGCACACGCGAGCGCCCAAAGGAGGCCCGTCACTCCAGCACCACCTTCGGGTTCAGCAGGATGGCCGGGTAGAAATAGCCGAAGCCGAGGTCGAGGTCGATCGTGAGCGGCCCGTCGACGACGACCGTGGCCCCGACCTCGAACCGGTCCGGAGACGTGACCGTGAGCTCGTCGGCCCCGTCGCCGGCCCCTTGGGTGCCGTCCCGCAGGTGGTACCAGTTCGTCCCTGGGACGCCGATGCTGGCATCGACGACGCGCCCGCGCAGCCGGATGGGACGCCCCTCGGTGCGATCCGCGTAGACCCCGGC
>CAIUDO010000778.1 GCA_903897935.1 uncultured Pseudomonadota bacterium | reverse complement strand
GGCGAGGAGCGGCTCGACGACGAAGAGGTTCGGGCGTCGCTGGCGCCGTGGGCGGGGCTGGTGGCCCGCCTCGGCCTCGCGGACGACGTCGACGGTGGGTACCGCTGGTTGTGGGGCGCCGGCCGCGTGATGGTCGACGCGCGGCGCGCCGCGATGGAGCACGTCAGCCCGTACCTGAAGTTCACCGGCAACGCGCAGTCGTGGAAGATGTTCGGCGTCGTTCCGACCAGGTACGCCCGGCTGGAGGTGCACGGGCGCGCGACGGACGGGCCGTGGGAGCCGCTGTACGTCGAGCGCCAGGGGCCGGACTGGGGGTGGGTGCTGCTCGACCACAGCCGGATCCGCGCGATGCGCTCGGGGTTCGCGGCGCGCGAGGGGCGCGGACGGTACGAACAGCTCACCGCGCTCGTCGGGCGGCGCGCGCTGGCGGAGCACCCGCGCTTGCAGGTGGTCCGGGTACGGTTCCAAGCGGTGACCGTGCCGCCCGCGGCGCGCCTCCGGGCGGACGGCGGGCTGACCGAAGGCCGGACGTTCTGGACGGTCGAGATCCCTCGTGAGTCGGAGCCGTGAGGGCGCTGTGGGCCTGGGTGGTGGCGGCGTTGGCGGTCCGGGAGGTGGGGACGTCGCTCGCGCTCTTCCGGGTCTCGGTCGGGCTGACGGTGTTCGGCGAGCTCGTCCTGACGTGGGCGCGGGGCGCGCTCGACGTGGTGTGGCGGGTCCCCGACGAGGGTGGCATCCGGGCGGTCGGCGCCGCGGACCACTGGGTGTGGGGGTGGGTGCCGCCGACCGGTCTCGGGGTCGACGGCGTGTTCTGGCTCACGACCGCGTGCGCGGCGCTGATTGCGGTCGGGATCGGGACGCGCCTGTCGGCGTTGGTGGCGCTGTTTGGGGCGCAGGCGCTGTTCGCGCTCGCGCCGGGGGCAGGGGGCGGGCACGATCGGATGTTCACGATCGCGTTGTCCGTGCTGGTCCTCGCGATGTCCGATCGCACGTTGTCGGTCGGGTGCCGGCTGCGGACGGGGCGCTGGACGAGCGAGGAGCTGGTGCCGCGGTGGCCGCGGGTGGTGATCGCCTGGAACCTGGCGTTGATCTACACGTCCGCGGGCGTGGTGAAGGTCACGGCGGAGTGGATGCCGGCGGGGGACTTCCGCGCGGTCTACACCATGATGCTGAACCCGGCGTGGGCCCGGGCGGACTGGTCGTGGTTGATGGGGCCGTTGTTCCCGCTCACGCAGGTCGCGACGGCGGCGACGGTGGTGTGGGAGGCGAGCTGGTTCGTGGTGCCAGCGTGGTTGTTGCTGCGCGCGCGTCCGCGGGCGGGTTGGTGGGGGCGGGTGGCGTCGGTCGACGTGCGGTCGGCCTACGTCGCGATCGGGGTGATCATGCACGGGACCCTGTGGTTGATGGCGAACCTCGGGCCGTTCTCGGCGATCACGATGGCCTGGTACCTGGTGCTGTACGAGCCAGGGGAGTGGGCGGCGGCAGGGCGGCGGATGGCCCGGTGGGCCGGCCGCCCGAACTGATGGTCGAGGCGAGACCGGGCGTGCTCGAATGTGATGCCGACCCCTGGTTTAGCCGTATGCCCAGGATGTGATCGCCCTGGGTGCCAGGTCGATCACATTCGACGCTGCCGGCCGCACTCGTCGACAACATGCCTCCGACCGAGACAACGCCGGAGCCGCAGAAATTGGGGTCAGGTCGATCACTTTTGATCCGGCCCGATTCGTCCCCGGTTGTCCAGGTCTCAAGGTGATGGGAGGGGCAACTTCGAAAGTGATCGACCTGACCCCTGTTTGTGGCTCGGCCGTAAGCGTTGGTTGGTCCATGCGAACGGCCGAGGGCGAATGTGATCGCCGTGCGGTGCCAGGTCGATCACATTCGCCGCCGCGGACTGCGCTCGTCGACAGTAGGCGTCTGACCCAGAGAACGCCGGAGGCGCGGCCCACGGGCCCACGGGGGTCAGGTCGATCACTTTTGATCCTGCCCGCTTCGTCCCCGGTTGTCCAGGTTCTAACGTGTCGTAGGGGGCGAATTCGAAAGTGATCGACCTGACCCCTGTTTGGGGGGGCGGCCGTAAGCGTTGGTTGATCCATGCGAACGGCCGAGTGCCAATGTGATCGTGCCGCGCGGGTCGACCACGTTCGCCCCTCGCGCGGGAGCGACCCGGCGGGCGTCGAGATCGACGAGGTTAGGGTCTGGCCGCGATGACTTCTACGAATCCACGCGAACCACGCACCTACGCGACCCTCGAAGCGGCACGGCGTTTGCTTTCCCCGCCGCAGGGGGGTGTCATGCGCGCGGTTCGGCTGGTTGGTCTTGGGCTCTTGGGCGCGTGCGCCGCCATGTTCGCGCCGCGCCTCGTCCCGTACGACGCCACGCGGTTCGACCACACCGCGGAGTCGACCCGCATCTTCGACCGCGACGGCGCCCTCCTGCGCGAAGCCGTCGGCGCCGAAGGCACCCGGAGCACCTGGGTCGCGCTCGACGACACCTCGCCGTGGGTCGTCGAGGCCCTGCTCGCCGTCGAGGACCAACGCTTCTGGACCCACCGCGGCGTCGACTGGATCGGCGTCGGGCGGGCGACCGTCGACAGCGTCCGGCACCGGGAGCTCGTCTCGGGCGCCTCGACCCTCACCATGCAGCTCGCGCGCCTCGTCGGGGATCTCCCGCGATCCGCCTCCGGAAAGCTGCGACAGATCGTCGACGCCGGCCGCATCGAGCGCGCCCTCGACAAGCGCGCCATCCTCGAGCAGTACCTCAACCGCGCCCCGTTCGGCGCCGGCACCACCGGCGTCGAAGCGGCGAGCATGCGCTACTTCGGCAAGCCGTCCGCGTCGTTGTCGGTCGCCGAAGCCGCGCTCCTGATGGGCCTGCCCCAAGCCCCGAGCGCGTACAACCCGCTCCGTCACCCGGAGCGCGCCAAGCGCCGGCAGCTCCATGTGCTCGATCGTATGCGCGCCGTCGGCGTGCTCGACGACGACGTGTGGGCGATGGCCGTCGCCGAGCCGCTCGTCTATGTCGACGCCGCGGACCGCCCGTCCGCGATGCACTTCACCGATCTGGTGCTCGCCGACGGCCCCGTCGGGGAGGTGCACACCACGCTCGACCTCGGCGTGCAGCGCCCCGTCGAGCGCCTCGTCGCGGACCACGTGCGCGCGCTGCGGTCGGTCGGGCTCACCCAGGCGGCCGTCGTCGTGCTCGACAACGACACCTGCGACGTGCGCGCGCTCGTCGGGAGCGCCGACTACTGGGGCCAGGTGGGCGGCCAGGTCAACGGCGCGACGTCGCTGCGCCAGCCGGGATCCACGCTCAAGCCGTTCACCTACGCGCTCGCGTTCGAGCGCGACGACGACCCAGCGTCGGTCGTCGCCGACATCGAGACCCGGTACCTCGACGCCGACGGGCTGCTCATGCACCCGCGCAACTTCAGCGAGTCGTTCTCCGGCCCGGTCCTGATGGGAGACGCGCTCGCGCGCAGCCTGAACGTGCCGGCGGTGCGCGTCGCGAACAAGGTCGGCCTCGACGACGTGCTCACGCTGCTGCGCGACGTCGGGTTTACGAGCTTCGAGGCCGATGCCGCGCACTACGGGCTCGGTCTCACGCTTGGCAACGGCGAGGTGACCCTGCTCGAGCTCGCCCAGGCCTACGCGGCGCTCGCGCGCGGAGGGCGATCCTGCGCGGTCCGCCTCCGCGAGGACGCTCCGGTCGACGACGGCCGGCAGGTCTTGTCGCCGCAGGCGGCGTTCTTGATCACCGACGTGCTGTCGGACGAGGCGCTCCGGGCCCAGGCGTTCGGGGCCGGCAACCCGCTCATGCTGCGGATGCCCGTCGCGATCAAGACGGGGACCAGCACGAATTGGCGCGACTCGTGGACGGTCGGCTACACCGACCGGTACACCGTCGCGGTGTGGGCCGGCAACTTCGACGGTCAGCCGATGGACGGTCTGTCCGGCGCGATCGGCGCCGGCCCGTTGTTCGCGGCGGTCACGAAGCACCTCGTCGGTCGCGGCTCCGTCGCGGCGCCACCGCGCAGGCCGGAGCCCCCCGATGGGGTGGTGCCGGTGCAGGTGTGCGCGTTGTCGGGGGCGTCGCCGGGGCCGAGCTGCGCGGCGCAGCGCACGGTGTTCGTGCCGGAAGCGCACGCCGATCGCGCGACGTGCGCGTGGCACAAGTCGATCGCGATCGACGCCCGCAACGGGAAGCGGGCGTCGGAGCGGTGCCCCTCCGCGCACGTCGTCGAGCGGACCTTCGAGGTCCTCCCGCCTGCATATCGGGAGTGGCAAGCTGGCCACCCGTCGTCGGCGCCGCCCGCCGAGTGGTCGCCGCTGTGCCCGCCCGACGGCGTGACGGTCGACGCGCTGGTGGTCGTGCACCCGAACCCGGGCGACGTGTTCCTCATCGAGCCCGGCTACGACCGCGCGACGCAGACCCTCGAGCTGTCGGTCGAGGTCGACCCGCCGGTGCCCGAGGTGACCTGGATCGTCGACGGGGCGTCGATCGGGACGGCGGCGTGGCCGTACGAAGCGAGCTGGCCGCTGGCGCGCGGGCAGCACCGCGTCGAAGTGGTGGCGGGCGACCGCCGCTCGGAGCCGGTCACGTTCGAGGTGCGGTGACTGTAAGCGGGCGTGGTCCATCGCGTTCGCCCGCCGAAGTCCACCGGAGGCCCGATGCGTCGCGCGCTGTTGTCCTTGTTGTTCGTGTCGTTCTCGGCGTGCGCCGGCTACGAGGCCGCTCCGCCCGGCCCAGTCCTGTCGCGGTCGGTAGACGCGCCGATGTCGGGCGCCGCGATGGAGGGCGGCGGCGCGACCGACGTTAGCGCCAGCGTCACCGCGCCGAAGATCATCCGCACCGGTGATCTGTCGGTGGTCGTCGACGACTACGCGACGTTCTCCCGGGACTTGTCTCGCTGGCTCGCCGAGGCGGGCGGCTACGTCGCCGACACCCGCGTGGACCACGTCGACGGCGCGGTCAGCTACGCGAACCTCACGCTTCGGGTGCCCGCGGAGCGCTTCGACGGTCTGGTCGGGTGGGCCGAGGAGCGCGTGCGCGTCGAGCAGATCCACCTGGAGCGCGCCGACGTGACGGAGGGCTGGGTCGACGTGACCTCGCGCCTGGCGAACGACCGTCGGGCCGAGCAGCGCCTCGTCGAGCTGCTCGCGAACGACACCGGCTCGTTGGCGGACGTGCTGGCGGTCGAGCGTGAGCTGGCGCGGGTGCGGGGGGAGATCGAGGCGGCGGAGGGGCGCCTGCGCGTGCTGGACGACCAGATCGCGATGTCGACGCTTCGGGTCTCGGTTCGGGTGGCGACGCCGTACGCGGCGTTGGTCGGGGACCCGCTGTCGGCGCGGGTGGTGCGCACGTTCGGAGGCTCCGTCGAGGTCATGGGCTTGTTCGCCGAGGGTGCGCTGCTCGCCGCGGTCGCCGTCGCGCCGTGGCTGGTCGGGCCGGCGCTGGTTGTGGGTGCGCTCGTGATCGTCGCGCGCAGGCGGCGTCGCGCGCGGGTATGATGCGCCTCGGAGGGACGCTCATGCGCAGCTTGCCGATCGTGTTGCTTCTGGGGGCGTGCTCGGACGAGGAGGTCCTCGTGGCCGAGGTCGGGGCCGCGTCGGCGTGCCTCGGAAACGACGCGGGCGCGGTCGCCGAGGGTGAGTTCAACGGGTGGACGGTCACCGGCGAGGTGCTGGCGCTCGGCGCCGGCGCGGAGGGTGGGTTGCACCCCTGTGACACGTCGGTGGTCGATCACAGCGTCGCGCTGCTCGACGCAGACGGCGTCACCTGGCTGCTCGGCTACGGGCTGCGCGACGCCGACGGCAAGACGGCGGGCCCGCCGCTCGACATCGACCAGGGATCCACGGCCACCCTTACCTTTCGCTCGGTGCAGTCGTTCGGCACCGCGGCGGGGTTCGTGCTGTCGGACGACACGGGCGTCGTGGTGGCGGTGGAGGCCGGGGCGTGGGGCCCCGCGCTCGAGAGCGGCGATGTCCCTGGGTTGACGGTCGCGGTGGGCGACGAGGTGGCGACGTCGACGGACGGCTGTGGCACATTGGTGTCGTCGTCGTTGGTGTTCACGGGCGACGACACCCAGACGGTCACGCCGGTGGGATCCGAGACGGTCTCGGTGGGCGGGGTCGAGGTCGAGGCGTGGGCGCTGGCGGCGTGGGACTACGAAGACGTACAGTGCACCGACGTGGCGGGTGTGGTGTCATGGGCGCTGTTCCGCTGAGCGCCTCGCTCGGGCCTCGGCATGTCGGAGCCGACGTTGGATGTGAGGCCCTGCAGCCCCAGTAACGCGAACCATGCCCTGAACGGATACGCTCCCGGGTGTAGTGCCCCTCCTGAGATTGGCGGAAGCATGGGCTTCTTCGACGTTGGACCGTACGATAACGACTTCGCACTTGATTGGCTCGCGGACCATTCCGAGTCGGCTGGGCTGGTTAGTATCGACAGTTTGCTCGACGATCTTTGTAGGGAGTCCGCGGGTCCGGAAAGCATGGACGCGGACGCAGCAGCGTTCGCGTTGGCAACTGCCGCGTTGCTGCTTGACCTTGATGGACAAGGTCAAGAACTATATCGCCCTCCGGACTGCCCACGACCCAACTTCACTGGCCAGATCGTCACAGCTGCTCAGTGGCGACGAGTTCGGAGCATCTTGCAGCGCGTGCCTGGCTCAGAGGTAATGGCACTACTTCGTGGGAGGGCGGAAAAGCAGTCACGCTGGCTGGACAACGTAGCCCGAATTCGAGAACACGTGGCTAGACTTGCGCAAGAGGATTGACATGGTCGCGCGCCGTTGAATAGGCCCTGCTGGTCGACGACGTCCGGACAGGGATAGCCCACCACCGAGGGCGCCGCTGCGGCCCATCGAAACGCGATCTGTTCGGCTCGACACCAGCAACGACCATGACCATTTACCCCTACTTCGAAGAAGCACTCTCGGACCGTCGGTGCGTGCTTGGGTGGCGGTGACCCAAGACCGTCGACGCCTCCGCGCCGCGTCTTCCTTGACCCACGTGGGTCGGCCGCCGTCGCGGCTCCGGCGGACCCACCCGAACCGTGCCATCAGGCCGCTGCACATGAACCGCCCCGACGTCGTCGACCTCCACGCGCAGGTTGCCCTCATGGATCAGCCGATGATGGCACGCGCACACCGTGAGCAGGTTCGCGGGCTCGTGCAGACCGCCCAGGACGAACGGCCGGACGTGGTGAAGATGCAGCCAGAACCGGCCGGAGCAGCCGGGCACTGCGCACCG
>CAIUDO010000777.1 GCA_903897935.1 uncultured Pseudomonadota bacterium | reverse complement strand
GTCACCTCGACGGCCGGCGCCGTGGCGTCGCACCAGCCCACCGAGCCGTCGGGGGCGGTAAAGAGCAGGATCGAGGCCAGGTGCCCGTCGAGGGTGGCGCCCGTCGGACGCACGATGGCCGCGCGCTCTCCTTCGACGATCCGAGCCAACAATTCACCGGTCGCGTCGCCGCCGATGGTCGTCAGCAACGCGGCGGCGTCCCACGTCGTGCGCAGCGGTGCCACGAGCTGTTGGCCGGCTACCCCCTCGAGGATCGCGGCCGCCTCGACCAGCCCGAGCCCGAGTCCCCCGTACTGCTCTGGGATCGGCGTGCCGGGCACGCCGAGGCCGACCAACGCGCCCCACAGCTCGTGGTCGATGCCCGCCGCGAACGCGCCGCGGGCGCGGAGGGGGCCGCCTGCGTCGGCGACCACCCGGACCACTTCGTCCCGGAGCGCGGCTTGTTGATCGTCGAGTTCAAAGCGCACGCGCGCACCTCACACGTCGAAGACCCGTTTCGCGTTGTCGCGGAGGAACAGCGGCCAAACGTGGTCACGCAGCGGGACCTCGGGCAGCTCGCGGAAGATCCGCTCCAGCGACAGGCCCATCGGGAAGTAGCCTGCGTACATGACCTGGCGCGAGCCGCGGGTGTTCGCGAAGTCGATGATCTCCTTCGGATAATGACGGGGAGCGAACGCGCTCGTGCTGTAGTGCAGGTTCGGGTACTTGAGCATGAGCTTGACCGCGAGGTCGACCCACGGCTCGCCGCCGTGGCGCATCACCACCTTGAGCTCGGGGAAGAACCAACACACTTCGTCGAGCAGCTCGACCTTTTGCGGCGCCATCGGGATGCGGGGGCCGGGCACGCCGACCGTGATGCAGATCGGCAGCCCGAGGTCCACGCAGCGCGCGTACACTGGGTACCACTTGCGGTCGTCGATCGGGACCTGCGGGCACAAACCTGCAGGGAACGAGGTGATCGCCTTGATGCCGACCTCGGCGTGCAGGCGAGAGATGGTCCGCAGCTCGTCCATGCCGAGGTTCGGGTTGGCGTTGTACGAGAGGAAGAACCGATCGGGGAACCGGCGCGCCGCCTCCAGGTGCTTGGGGTCACCCATGCCGAGCATCGCCCGGGCGACGCCGCGACGGTCCATCTCCTGAACCGTCCACGCGATGGGGTCGTCGAGCGTCTCGGGGTTCGGGATGTCCTTGAACAGGTACTGGGCGGGCATGGTGAACCGCTCGCGGCTCTCCTCGTCGAGCAGCAGTGGCTTGAGAAACTGGTACCAACCAGACGTCTCGCCTGGAATGCCCATCATCAGGTCGATGGCGCCGATGTCGGCTGGCATAGGCACGCGCACCTCCGCAGCGGAGTAGAACACGTTCCATCGCGGAGTGAAACGTGTTCTACTTTCGGGCCGGGAGGTCATGATGGGGTTGGTGCTCGAGATCGCCTACGTGGTCATCGCCGCCACCGACGTCGACGCCTGGGTGCGGTTCGCGACCGCAGTGCTCGGGCTCGACGCGGCGCCCGGTCCGGGCGCGTCGGTGTACCTGCGCTACGACGGCCGCGCGGCTCGGATCATCGTAGAACATGGAACGACCGATGATGTTGCGGCGGTCGGCCTGCGCGTCTCCGGCGAAGCGAGCGTGGCGGAGCTCTCCGCGCGCGGGGCGCTATGGGACGAGCAGCCCGAGCGCGCGGCCGCTCGGGGTGTCGCGCGGTTGTGGCTCGGCCACGATCCGGCCGGGGTGCCGGTAGAGCTCGTCGTCGACCCCGCGGAAGGAGCCACGCCACTCCCGGGCTTCGTGGCCGGGGACCTCGGGTTCGGCCACGTGGTGCTCGCGACGCGCGACAAGCTCGAGAGCGAGCGCTTCTGGGTTGACGTGATGGGCGCGAAGGTGAGCGATCGGATCGTCACCACGTTCTACAAACACCAGGTGAGCCTGGTGTTCTTGCACTTCAACCGGCGCCATCACTCGATCGCGCTCGGCGGCCCGCTGCCCCGTCGGGCGCACCACCTGATGATCGAGCGCGCGACCGTGGACGACGTCGGCGAGGTGCTCGATCGCGCCGTGGCCGCTGGGGTGCCGATCGTGAACCTGCCGGGGCGGCACCCCAACGATCGGATGTGGTCGTTCTACTGCGTCGCGCCGGGTGGCCTGCAGGTGGAGGTGGGCTGCGAGGGCGTGGAGGTCGCCGAGGATCATGTTCCTACCACATATGATCGCATCAGCCTGTGGGGTCACCACCCGCCGGCGGCGGTCGCTCCGCGGCGCGGCGCCGCGCTGGCGCCGGCTGTTCGGTCGTACGACGTCCCGGTCGACGGCGGGCACCTTCGGGTCACCGAGGTGGGTGAGGGGGTGCCCGTGGTGCTCCTGCACGGCAGCGGTCCGGGCGCGAGCGGGCCGTCGAACTTCCTCGCGACCGCGACCGCGCTCGCGGAGCGCGGGTACCGTTGCTTCATGCTGGATCTCCTCGGCTACGGCGCGTCGTCGAAGCCGGTCGACCGCCCGTACACGCTCTCGCGTCACCTGGAGGCGGTCGGGCAGGCGCTCCCCTCCTTGGTCGCGGACGGGGCGGTGCACGTGATCGGGAACTCGATGGGCGGCGCCGTCGCGATGCTGCTCGCGATGGAGCACCCGGCCCGCGTGCGCAAGCTCGTCCTGATGGCCCCTGGCGGCCTGGAGACGACCGACGTCTACATGGGCATGCGCGGCATCCGGCGGATGGCCAAGGCGCTGTACGGCCCCGACGGCCTCGATCGTGACGGCCTCGCGCGGGTGCTCGAGCTGCAGGTGCACGACGGCGTCGTCGACGCTGCGGTGCTCGACGATCGGTGGGGCGTCGCGAAGGAGCAGCCGCTGTACGTGCACCGGACGCTGGCGGTGCCCGATCTCAGCCAGCGGCTCGGCGAGATCCGCTGCCCCACGCTGGTGTTCTGGGGGCGCGAGGACGCGTTCTGCCCGGTCTCGGGGGCGCAGCGACTGCAGGCGGGCGTCGCCGACGCGCGCGTCGTGGTCGTGCCGCGGTGCGGGCACTGGGTGATGGTCGAGCGTCCAAAGTTGTTTCGCAGGTGGACGGTGGACTTTCTGGCGGACGCGGTGGAATGATGCGTGCGCGTCGCGCGGTCCGGAGGGCACGCGCGGATTACACGTGCGCGTCGGGGGCGGTCAGTGGAAGAACAAGCTCGGGTCGTGAGCGCGCTGCGCGTGGTTCGGGCGCTCGGCCTGTCCGGCGGCGTCACGCTG
>CAIUDO010000776.1 GCA_903897935.1 uncultured Pseudomonadota bacterium | reverse complement strand
TCGGCTGCCGCTGAGCGATGCATGGCTTTGACCGGGCTTACCGCTGACCGCTGACTGTTGACCGCTTGTTCAAGGTCTAGAGTGAAGACCGACTGTGACCCGTTGGTCACAGCCTGCGTGCCTCGGCGCTACGTGGTCTCCGGCCCCCGGAAAGGCGCTTCCATGAGTGCCTTGACGTCAGGTCAGCGGCGCCCGTAGTCTTCGACGTTGTCGATGCTGCCGATGACCCAGCGCACCGCGCCGTCGGTGACCAGCGTCTTGCAGCTCGTGCAGACCCCGGCGCGGTTCACCAAGTCGGACACTTGGTAACACTTCGGGCACAGGCCAAGTTGCCCATACTCGTCGCTACGCCCGATCTTGCGCACGAACGTCCAGCACGCCGACCACTGCACGGGTTGGTCCGCGTCGCCCTCGACGACGGCCTCGTCCTGGTCCGCGATGTACTCGCGGGCGCGCCACCACAGACGCAACGTCACGGCTGCGAACGTCGGGTCCACCTCGACGCGCAACATCTCGCTACGCTGAAGGCGCACGCCCTGGACCATGCGCACCCTACGATCGGCGTTCACCGGCTCGTGCCACGCCCGAACCTGATCGAGGGCCACGTCGGTGCACCATGGGCGCAAGAGGCGCCACTCCTTGACGTGCCACGCCTCGAGGACGACCTGAAAGAGGCCCATCGCGAGACTGCGCCACAGATCGGGCTCGAAGCCCGGGATCACGTCGGACAGGCGCGCGAAGCGCTCGAGCACGTCGGGCTGCGCGCGCAGCGGCATCGACACGGCGACGCCGCGTTGGTCGACGGACGGCAGGTCGCGCGCCGGCAGGGGAGCCATCGGGCGGAGCTCGGTGACGGTCCAGCCGAGCGCGCCCAACGGGACCGGGGCCGCGCAACGCGCACACGCGCCCGAATCGTCGAGCTTCACCGGACCCACCTTGCATGCGGGGCACGCGAACGCTGCGAGGACGTCGGGCGGGACGGAGCGCTGCGCGCTCGGCCGCGTGAGGGTGAGCGTCTGGCGGAACCGGACGATGCGGGTGTGCTCGGGGTCCGGGCCGAGCTGCTTGTAGCCGCGTACGTGCGCGAGCACGGCCTGGGAACCCCCGACTCGTGTGACGCCGAGCCGGGTGGCCTCGATGACCACGTCGCGTACCTGTCCTCCTCCCGCGCCCAGTGCGGCCACCAGCTCGTCCCGGATCGGCGCCGCAACGGTGACCCGGGTTGTCGGCGACGTCGGATCCGACGTCAGGTCCGCCGCGATGCGACGGACGAACGCCCGCAACGCGACGCGCGACACGTCTGGATCTCGGGCGGCGAGGGTCGCGACGTCCTCCACGGGCCCCTCCGAAGACGGGTGCAGCAGCTCACCTTCTCCGAGGCCCGGCACCAGCGCGCGCGTGCGCTCCGCCCGCTCGCCCGCGCGGGCCTTTCGTACGACCAGCAGCAGCGCCAGTCCGGCAGCGCCGAGCATCACGCTCGCGGCGATCGTCTTGGTAGGGAGCTCCACTTCGTCGGGGAGCTCGTCGATGTCGATCGCCTCCTCGACCGATGCCGCTTCGGCGGCGGCCGCGTTCGGATCTCGCGGAGGCAAGGCGGCCACGGTGCCCGGCGTGGGCGCGGCCCTTTCCTCGTTCGCCTTGATGTTGGGCAAGCTGTCGGGCGTGCCGCCAGCGCCGAGCTTGTAGACGACCTCGGTCTCCTGCTCGGGCTTCTTCTTTGGTGGCGGCGCTTCTTTCCTTGGTAGGACTTCCTTCGCCGGCAGCTCCGCATCCACCGGCGGCGGCGGTTCGAGGCCACGCGCGAAGCCCATCGTGCCTGCTGTACCGCTCGCAGGCCCTCCTACGTCGGCTGTGACGAACGACGGCGCTGCGGGCGGCGCCTCCATCGCGTCGCCCAATATCGTTGTCCCAAGCCCAATAAGTGCGAGTCCCGCTACGAAAGCGGCCTGCGTGAGCGCGTTGGATGCCATGAACACCCGGGGCTGAAGTCCGGGGAGTCTAGCCGGATCCAGACCTGCGAGCGTGGTCTTCGATCCATGGTCGCCCAAACGGAGCCATGACGCAGGTCTTTGGCCGTCGACCTTCCGTTCTGCTCATCGAATGCGCGCCCGTCGCGTCGGCTCACGCTCGGAAGACGCCGCGGTGGCCGACGCCGTTGTTTTGTGTATGCTTCCACGGCGAGCTCGTGGAGGGCCCTTGGTGCGATCAGCGACCGGTCGATGCCGACGGGGACAATACTCCCTCGCGCTCGTGCTCGCGTTGCCCGTGATGGTCGGCATCGCCGGGCTCGCGATCGACGTGTCGTTCAAGCGGGTCGGGCAGGCCGAGATTCAAGCGGCGGCAGACGCGGCGTCCCGGTCGGGCACCGGGTTCTTGGACGGGACCGACGACGGCGTCGCGAAGGCGCTCGCGGTCACCGAGCTGGTCCTCACCAGGAACACCGTCGCGGGCGAGCCCGTCGATGTCGATGACGCGCGCATCCAGACGGGCTCGTGGGCCGACGACGGCTTCACGGTGTCGTCGGATCCGTCCGAGATCAACGCGATTCGCGTGACGATCGAGGGTGGCGCCGGGGCGTGGATCGGTGGAATGCTCGGGTCTCCTTGGTTGTCGATGGCAGCCACCAGCACCTCGGTGGCAGGCGGCGCCGGCGTGGTCGAGTGCCCGCTGCCGATGGCGATGCCGTCGTGCGAGTTCGACGACCTCGAGAGCATGTGCAACACCGACCTGACGGTGATCTACTCCCCCGCGCCCACCGACAACATCGGCTGGGCCCTGATGGACCAGACGAACGTGAACGCCAACGACGTGCGCAACCAGATCGTGGGGTGCAGCACCACGGCAGAGGGTTCGGTCGACGGGTTGGTGTCACTCGGGAACGGTCAGGTGACGACGGCGCTCCAGGAGCTGACCAGCGTCCTCAACGACGCCAACGAGACGTACCTCACGGATTGGGATGCTTCGTGGGGCACATTGGGCGCCCAGTCTTCCAAGAGCTCCGTCAAGGCGACCGTCTACGGCAAGGTCGCGCTGGTCGGTCAGATTCCGCTCTTCGACGAGGACTCGTACTGTCCCGGCGGGGGCAAGTTCAACGAGAAGTCGCTCCCCGTCGACGGGTTCGCGACCGTCGCGGTGTTCGACGTCGCGAACAAAGGCGGCGACAAGTGGGTCAAGATGCGCGTGCTGTGCGACATCGACCTCGACACCCAGGGAGGAGGCAGCATGGCGGGCACGTGGGCGAACCCCACGGTGGTGTACTGATGGCGCGCGGTCGTCGGGGGGCGAACGCGACCGAGGTCGCGTTGCTGATGCCGGCGTTCGCGGGCTTGTTGCTTGGGCTATTCGACGCCGGCAAGTACATGCTCGAGGCGTCGATGGTGGGCGACGTGACCCGGATGGCGTGCCGTGAGGGGTCGCTCCGTCTGCCCGAGGACCAGCCCGCGGCCGTCGCGCAACAGACCGTGCTCCTGCTGTTGCGTCAGCGGGGGTACGCGTGCGCGAACAGCGGAGATTGTGTGGTGACGGCGGTGGTCAGCGAGGACATGTTGACCTGCTCGACCGACGTGCTGTTGGGGCCGGGGAAGGGAATCTTGCGCATCATGCCGGACCGCGCGCGCGTCACGGACGTCCGTCGGCTGGAGGTGTCCTTTGACTGACTCGAAGGCGCGGCGCGGGTCCGCAGCGATCGAGTTCGCGGTCGGCTTGCCCGTAATCCTCGCGTTGCTGCTCGGTACGGTCGAGTACTCGGTGATGTTCGGGCAACGCGCCGCTGCGGTGGAGGCAGCGCGCGAGGCGGCGTGGGTGGTGGCGCTTGACGACGCGACGGTCTCGGAGGCGCAGGCGCGCGCGCGGTCGGTGCTCGCGGGGCGTGGCGTCTATTGTGCCGGCGACGCCTGCCGGGTCGAGCTGGTGATCGTCGAGACCGACCCGCCGTTGGTGCAGTGCGACGTGTGGGTGCGCTACCCCGCGCTCACCGGGTTCGTGCCTACGCCCGAGTGGATCGGCTCACGCCACGAGATCGCGCTCGAGGAGTGAGGGCACCGGGGCTCGGACACCAAGCGCGCGAGCTGCCCGGCGAGCACCAGAGGTTCTCTTCGTTTCGCAGGCGCCGGCACATGCGGCGAATGAGCGTGGACAGGCGCCCCGATCCGGGCGTACGCTCGCGCGAAGAGGTGCCCGTGCTGTCCCTGCTCTTGGCCTGCTACGACGGCTCGTTCAAGGCGATCGCCTCGAACGAGGGCCCGGTCGTGGTCATCACGTCGCCGGAGCCCAACGCCACGTTCACCTTCGGCGACGACGTGCTCGCGTGCGCGACCGCCACCGACCCCGAGGACGGCCCGCTGTCGCCGTCCTGGGAGGTAGACGACGCGGTGGCCGCCTTCGCGGTGACCGACGTCTGCCTCGACGGTGCGTCCGGGGGCACGCTCGCCGGCCTGCTCCCAGGCACGCACACGCTCGCGGCCACCGCGGTCGACGGCTCGGGGTTCGACGTTCGGGCGACGGTGACGATCACGGTGATCGACGATCTGCCGCCCGAGGTCGAGATCGAGGCGCCTGCCGACGGCACGCTGCTCACCGTGGACGTCCCACGGTCCTTCGAAGGCCTCGTGACGGACGACGGGGCGCCGATCACGAGCGCGACCTGGTCGAGCGACGATCTTGGCGCCATCGGCGTGAGCGTGGTCGCGGCAGACGGCGCGACGTCCCTCGAGTTGTCCTTCCCCACCCCCGGCACGCGCCTCGTCACCCTGGAGGCGATCGACGCTACCGGGCACGTCGGGTCCGACACCATCGAGGTGATCGTGTGCGGCGACGCCGACGCCGATGGGATCGGGGACTGCCTGGACGACGAGGACTGCGACGGTCTCGACAACGACGGCGACGGGGTCGCCGACGAAGGCTTCCCCGACACCGACCGCGACGACCTGCCAGACTGCCTCGACGTCGAGGACTGCGACGGGCTCGACAACGACGGGGACGGCGCGGTGGACGAGGGCTTCCCCGACACCGACGGCGACGGGATCGCCGACTGCCTCGACGTCGAGGACTGCGACGGGCTCGACAACGATGGGGACGGCGACGTGGATGAGGGGCTGCCCGACACCGACACCGACGGCATCGCAGACTGCTGGGAGGTCGTGCACACCGTGACCATCGAGCTCACCGCCGACGACCGCTGGGACGGCTGGGTCGATGGTGTCGTGTTCGGGAGCGGCACGTCGTGGTCGGTCGTCCAGTCGTTCACGTTCGCCCTCGACAGCGGTCCCCACGTGCTGGCGGTCGATGCCAGGGACGTGTTCGGGCGTCCCTCGGGCTACATCGCGGTGGTCAAGGTCGACGGTGTGGTGGCGGAGGTCACCCCCGGTGGCTGGGTCCAGGTGCGTACGGCCCCGGCAGCGGGGTGGACCGCGGTCGGGTTCGACGACAGCGCGTGGACGTCGGGGCTGGTGTGCACGGTCGACTCGTGGGGCGGAAACCCGGCTTCGCTTCGCCTCGCCGGGGCGTCCTGGGTGTGGTTCGACGGCGGCGGTTGTTATGGCACCGGCGAGACGTGGTGGCGCCTGAACCTCGACCTTCCCTGACGGATGTGCAAGGGTGGGCGGCCTCTTGATCTCGGGCCACCACCCGCGTCAGCTCAGCCGGCGTCGATCACGGCGGCGAGCTCTTTGGTCACCACGCCGGTCTGCTTGAGCTTCTTCGACTTCTGGAACTGCTGGACGGTCTTCTGCACCGTCGGGCCGAAGTCGCCGTCGTCGCCGCACGGGAAGCCGGCCTCGCCCAGCTTTCGCTGGAGCGCCTTGACGGCCGGCACCTTGCTGCCGCGCTTGAGCGTGAGCGTGCCGGCGAGCACACGCGCCCACCCGCGGCTGCCGTCGGTGTCCTCTTGGATGTCGAGGTCGGCGCCGCCGAGCCGCTCCACCATGACCATGACGCCGAGCTGCTGGTCCTTGTGGGTGGCGCTCCACTTGCCGTCCGACACGTACTTGCCGCGCTGGTACGCGTCGGTGCCGCCGTACACGTACGGGCTCTCGGTCTCCGAGTGGTACTTGTGGTAGCCGAGGCCGTTGTAGTGCTCGGCGAACGTGGCGATCGCGGCCGGGTCGCGCGTGTTCTCCGTCATCGACAGCTCTTCGGAGATGGCGGCCTTGTCGGGCATCGTCAGCGCGTGCACCGCGGCCTCTTCCCACTCGTAGAAGATCGGGATGTCGTTCGGCTCGTTGACCGCCTGCTTCCCGAGCGGGTCGCCCTGGTGCAGGTAGGTCGTGAAGTCGCCCGTGCTCTCGCGCCAGTGGATCGCGGCGACGAGCGTGGACGGGATGCCCGTCTTCTTGGCGACCGCGTCGTACCGGGCCTTGTTCGTCTCGTAGTTCGCCGCGAACTGCTCGAGCTCGGCCTTCTGGTCCTTCGTGAGGTTGTACGACAGGTTCGGCGCGAGCGCGGCGTGCTCGTCGTACACGGTCCGGGGCACGCCGCCTTCGGGTCGGTGCAGCGACGGGGCGCCGGTGGCGCCGGCGCCGCCGGTGCCCGCGGCCGGGCCTTGGGTCGCGCCGGAGCCTTGGCCCTGGGCGGCGCCTTGGTCCTGGCCCGAGCCGGGTCGGATGCCGAGCTGCGCCAGGACCTCGTCATTGCCGAGGATGTCCTGGTACGTCGCTTCGTCGATGGGGCGCGCGATCGGGATGTTCGGCCGGTGGCCAGAGGGCCGCGGGCCGGAGGGGCGGAAGTTGCGAGGCATAGACGCTCCAGAGGAGGGAGAGCGTCGGCATCGTAGCGCACGGGCGCGGCGCTTAGGACGGCGTCGTGGAGTCGGCGCGCGGACCCGCCCGGACCTGACGTTCGCGCGCGCGAGCCGGCCTACTGAACGTACCCGAGCGCCCGCAGCGCCTCGGTGTTCTGGGGCGCGGCCTCGGCGCGGGTCGGCGCGACGACGTCCTCCGCGGCCCACTGCACCCGGTGGGTCCCGTCGACCGGCAACGGCGCCCGCTCGCCCGGATCGGCGACGAGGTCGTAGCGCCGGATCCGCTCGTCGTCGGCCCCGCAGTCGTCGATCAGCACGGCGGTGCCGGCGTCGCGCGCGGAGCAGCCCGGCCACAGGATCAGGTTGCCCTGGCTCGTGACGATGCGGTCGGCGGGCAGCGCGCGCCGCAGGTCCTGACCGTCGGCGGATAAGCCGGCGATCGCGCGCACCGTCGGCGCGACGTCCAGCAACGAGGGCAGCCCGTCGCGCCGGCCGGGCGCCACCCCGGGCGCGGTGAACACCAGCGGCACCTGCACGACCTCCCGGTGGTGGCTGTGCCCGTGCTCGAACCCGCCGTGCTCCCAGAACTCCTCGCCGTGGTCGGCCGTGAGCACGACGACGGCCCGCTCGAACAGGCCGTGTCGCTCCACCTCGTCGAGGAACGCGGCCAGGCGACGATCGAGCACCGCGACCTCGTGGTCGTACGCGTCGCGCAGGGCCTGGCGATCTTCGGCCGACAACATGCCGACGCTGCGCACCACCTCCGCGGTCAGCGACCGGTACTCGGGGCGCTCGGCGTTCAGGTAGGGCATGTGCGGGTCGAGCAGGTGCACCCACAAGTAGAACGACCCGCCGCGCGCGGTCAGCGCGTCGAGGTGGTCGGTCGCGAGGTCGAGCACGACCTCGGCGTCCTGGTGGTGGGCGGTGTCGAGCGGGTTGCCGATGAACAGCAGCCGGCGCGGGTTGACGCTGCCGAGCGGGTGGTACCGGTGAAAGCCACGCGCCATGCCGTTCTGCGCGGTCGCCCAGGGGTTCGCGACGATCGCGACGTTCGTGTAGCCGCGCGCCGCGAGCTGCTCGGCGAGCGTCGGGACGTCGTCGCGCACGCCCTGGCAATGGCCGCCGGTCAAGCAGCCGGCGCCGTGCTCGCCGGGCATCACCCCGGTCTGGATCGACGCGAGCGCGGGCAACGTCCACGACGACGTGCTGATCGCAGCGTCCCACCACGCGCCTCGCTCCGACAAGCGCTGGACGCTGCTCATCTGCCGCGCGGCGTCGGCGCGCAGGGTGTCGATCGTGATGAGGATGACGGGCGGGCCGGCGTCCGCCGGGGGGGGCAGCGCGGGCTGCTGGGTGGGCCAGGTCGTGTCGGCGACGATCTGCTGCGTCAGTGGGAGCGGGCCCTGGGCGGCGTAGCACCCCACGGTGACGGCCACGGCCAGGCTCGCCGACAACCACCACGGGACGCCGCGGCGCTTCATCAGCGGCACCGCTACGACGCCGAGCATGCCCAACAACCCGACCAGGTACGGGATCGCCCCGAGCGAACGGGGGGTTTGGGTGGCGGCCAGCGAGAACAGCGGGATGAGCGGCGGGAGCGCGGTGGCGGTTCCGGGGAAGCTCGGCAGCCCGAACCGCACGACGACGCCGAGCACGAGCACGAGCGCGAGCTCCGCCAGCACCCGGGTGGTCGACGGCGGCGCCGTGAAGCTGTACGCCAGGTACACGTCGGCCGCCCCGAGCGCGAGCCAGGGGACAAGCGCAAGCGCGGGGTGCTCTCTCGCTTCGGCCATGGCCCCCCGCTAACCCCGGCGCGCCGGGAAGGTGAGCAGCACTCGGGCGGCCCGTCGCGCGGCGCCGCACCGAACCGAAGCGATCGCGGCGGAGGCGTCAGCCAGGGCCGAATGTCTGCTGGACGACGAACCACGCCGCGAGCCCGCCCAACGGCTCCCGACGCGGCAACCACGGCGCGTACCCGACGTGCAGCGACGCCGCGAACCCGCTCGGCAACGAGACGTCGGTCAGCAGGCCAAAGCCGGCCGCGCTCGCGCCGTCGAACCACGCTGCGTCGACGACCGCCGCGCTCGTGACCGGGCCCACCCGCACCGACGGCCCCGCGCGCAGCGCCGCGTAGTCCTCCACCCAGAACTCCGCCCAGGTCGCGCCCGCCAGCGGCACCACGTACGGGTTCAGGCCACCGAGGCGCGTCTTCGAGACGTCGTCCTGTCCGGACGCGACGCCGGCGCGCACCTCGACGCGTGGCCAGATCGGCCCGTCGGAGCGCGGCAACGACGCGCTGCCCGCCACGTGGGGCTGGACGGCGGCGACGTCGGAGGCGGGCGCGTACGTGACGCCCCCGCGCGCCGACACGTCGAGCCACGGGCGCCACAAGCCGACCACGAGCTCCGGGACGGCGCGGATCTGGAGGGGCGGCACCTCGATGGTGGTGCCCTCCATCGCGCCGAAGCCCCACAGGCGGGCGGAGGCCGCGACGCCGCCGTACAAACCGGCTGGCCCGTACGCGATCGCGCCGGCCTCGGGCCCGACGTACGACGCGGTCAGCGCGCGCTCCGGCGCTGGCTCGCCCCCTTCCCACGGTGTGATCATCAGCCCGGCCGCCCCGCCCTCCGCGCGCGCCGCGACCCACGCACGACCGCGGTCCCACGACGGGGCGTACCGGGCGTCGAGCGTCTCGGTGAACAGCGCGACCGACCACGGCCCGCGCCGCCACGCGACGTCGACGGCGCCGTGGGACTCGGCGTTGATCTCGGCGCCGAGCATGAGCCGCAGCTCCTGCGCGGGCGGGGCGGCGTCGCTCACTTGACCGCGGTGAGGTCGAGCTTGGTGTGCAGGCTGATCGGGGCGCCGAGCTCGTTCGGGAACGTCGCGGTGCGCATCTGCCCGGCGACGCACGGCCGCCACGACTCGCGTGACCCGCGCTCCAGCGGGGGGCCCGACAGCGCGCCCTTGGCGTCGAGCTGCAGGTGCAGGTCGATGACGAGGTGCACGTCGCACGTGGTCGCGATCTTGGGGGCCCACGTCTTCGCGAGCACGTCCTCGATCGCCTCCTTGGCCGCGATCTGATCGGCCCCGGCGGCCTTGTCGAGGTCGATGACCGCGCCGGGGGTGACCGCGACCGGGTCGGCCTCGACCGGGTCCTCCGTGCCGAACCAGCCCAGGTACCAGGCCGTGCCGCCGAGCGCGATCAGCCCGACG
>CAIUDO010000775.1 GCA_903897935.1 uncultured Pseudomonadota bacterium | reverse complement strand
GCAGGCGCGGGCGCGGGCTCGGGCGGGGGCGGCTCCGGCTCGGCCGGCTCGGACGGGAAGGCGCCGCGGAGCGGGTGGGGCGCCGGGGTGACGCCCTCTTCGTAGATCAGCACCTCCGCGGTGTCCTGGCGCGCGTCGAACGCCGCCCACGGGTCGGGCAGGGTCGGCGGGGGCGCTGGCGGCTGCGGCGCCTGCGGCGGTGTCGCGACCCGGCGCGCCTCCCGGGGGGTCGCGACGCGGGGCGTCTCCATCGCGTCGTCTTCGGCGGTGGTGAGCGCCAACACGCCCGTGCGCACGAGGGTCGCGAGGCGCGCGCGGGCGGCGACCGGCTCCATGGGCAAGCGGTTGATGAGCGTCGCGACGTGGGGGATCGATCTCGCCACGCGCACGATCGCGACGTCGTCGGGGTTGGTCGGCGCGTTCGGCCCGGCGCCAAGCAGCGCCTCGACCGAGAGCGTCGCCGCGACGTCCCAGGTGGCCTGGCACTCGAGCAGCAAGCTGGCGGTGTCGAGGCCCATCTGCAGGTTGTCTACGAAGATGGCGCCGAGCGGCACGAAGCGCGGGACGCGCTGTGAACCCAGGAACAACGTGAGGTTGTCGCGGAAGCGGCTGTGGAGGATGTCCTCCATGGCGCCAGCGTCGACCTCCTCGAGCAGCACGCCGAAGATGGGCTCACCAGCGGCGTGCGCGGCGAGCAGCTCGTCGTGGCGGGGGCCGCGGATCAGCCCGCGTGAAACGGCCCGACGCAGGAGGATCTCGGGCTCGTCCGGCCGCTCGGAGGCGACGACGTCGCCGTGCAGCAGGTACGCCGAGACACGCTCCGAGCCACCGATCGACAAGCACCCCGTGGCGCGCCGGTCGATGTACCGGCGGAGCGAGCGTGCTGCCGGGCTCGCGAGCTTCTCTTCCTTGGCCACCCTGACTCCCCAGCGCAGGCTAGCAGCCCACCAACCGGGACGGAAGGCCGACGGCGGCGATCGACGCCGGATGGTCCAGAGAATCGGGCGATCTCGTAGGGCGGCGTGGGTGGATCGGATCCACGGTCACGCGGGCGGCTGCGCGCCGGCCGCCTCGTGTGCCGCCCCCACCGCGACCAACGAGGCGACGGTCAGCCCGTCGAGGCGCGCGCGCCAGCGGGCCGGGATCACGCGCTCGGGACGCGGCGTCGCGGCCCGGAGCGCGCGCTCGCCGGCCCGACACGACGGGCACCGGTGGAGGTGGCGGAGCAGCGCGGCCCGCCACGCCGTCGTCACTTGGTCATCCTGCAGCGCCACCAGCCATGGCAGCGCGGTCTCGCATCGCATCAGGCCCCCCCGTTGTGTCAGACAACCCCCGGGGGTGGCAGCGCTTCCAGGAGCCTGCCCTTGGCCCGGGACAGGCGACTCATGACGGTCCCAAGCCGAATCCCGAGCGACTCCGCGATCTCCTCGTACGTCAAATCGCTGTAATACCGCAGCGCGAGGATCTCGCGGTGATCGGGCGTGAGGCGCTCCATCGCGAGCAGGATGACGGCCTGCTGCTCTTCGGCGAACACCCGATCCACCTGGTCGGCGGCGGACTCGGTCGGCGGGGGGAACGCCTCCAGGATGGCGCCCCGGCGTCGACGGTCGCGCACGTTGTTGAAGCACAGGTTGGACGTCACGCGGAACAGCCAGGGCTTGATCTTGAAGTCATCTTCGAAGAAGCGCGGCTCCCGCATCGCGCGGATGAAGACCTCCTGCGTGACGTCGAAGGCCTCTTGGTAGTCCTTCAGCACGTACGCGGCGTGGTGGAACAGTCGATCGCGGTACCGCCGGATCACACGATCCATCGCGGCGTTTCGGTCGACGCGTGCCAGCGCGCGCAGCGCTGCATCGGCTTCGTCGCGGTCCACCCGGCGCGGTTCGATCGCTTCCATGCATCCCCCTCGTGTCGGCGGCAGCGGCGCGGACGCCAAGAGCCGACAGCGGAGGAACGGCGCGGTGCGGGCGGGCTTCGTGCGGGCCCGGCCGTTTTACATGGCGTTACCGAGCGAAGGCGTCCCGAGACGTTTCGAGAAGCGCCCACGCATCCGGCGACATTCGCCCGGCACGCGCGAGATGGAGTGGCTCGCCGGCGCTTGATGCCGCTCACTTAGCCGAGAAATGGTGGAGCAATCGGCAATCAGCAATCAGCAATCAGCAATCAGCCTTCAGCTCCGGCGGGAGGCGATGTGCTGGACTTCAGGGATCTGGCAGTGTGGCAGAAAGCGGCTGACGGCGGACAGCCGCTCGCTGCAACCACCTCCAGGGAGGGGAATTGCGCTTAGCGGCGTTCTGGCTCGTTGATCCCGGGGATGAACACGCCGCGCTCGCGGGCGACCTCGATCGCGCGGTCGTACCCGGCGTCGGCGTGGCGAACGACACCCATCCCGGGATCGCTCGTGAGCACGCGTTGCAGGCGCCGATCCGCGGCCTCGGTGCCGTCCGCGACGATGACCATGCCGGCGTGCAACGAGTAGCCCATGCCGACGCCGCCGCCGTGGTGGAAGCTCACCCACGACGCGCCGTTGACCGCGTTGATCATCAAGTTGAGCAGCGGCCAATCAGCGACCGCGTCGGTGCCGTCCTTCATGGCCTCGGTCTCGCGGTTCGGCGACGCGACCGACCCGCAGTCGAGGTGGTCCCGCCCGATGACGATCGGCGCCTTGACCTTGCCCGTACGGACGAGCTCGTTGAACCTCAGCCCGGCCCGCGCGCGCTCCCCGTAGCCGAGCCAGCAGATGCGCGACGGCAACCCCTGGAACTTCACGCGCTCCTGAGCCATGTGGATCCAACGGGACAACGCCTCGTCTTCCGGGAACAGCTCGAGGATCGCCTGGTCGGTGACCGCGATGTCGGCCGGGTCTCCGGACAGCGCCACCCAGCGGAACGGCCCCTTGCCCTCACAGAACAGCGGCCGGATGTACGCCGGGACGAACCCCGGGAACGCGTAGGCGTCTTCGAAGCCGGCCTCGACCGCCCCGGCGCGCAGGTTGTTGCCGTAGTCGAACACGTGCGCGCCCGCGGCCCCGAACGCCACCATCGCGCGCACGTGCACCGCCATCGAGGCGTACGACGCGCGCACGTAGGCGCCTGGGTCGGAGACCCGCAGCGCAGCGGCCTCGTCGAGGGTGTACCCCGCGGGCACGTACCCGTTGAGCGGGTCGTGGGCGGACGTCTGGTCGGTGACGAGGTCGGGGCGGAACCCCCGGCGGACGAGCTCCGGAAGGACCTCGGCGCAGTTGCCGATCACGGCGATCGAACGACGCTCACCCGCGGCGCGGCAGGCTTCGACGCGGGCGAGCGCGTGGTCGAGGTCGGGCGCGATCTCGTCGAGGTACGCCGTCGCGACCCGGCGCTCGGCGCGCGCGCGGTCCACCTCGACGATCAGCATCACGCCGTCGGCCATGGTGCACGCGAGCGGCTGCGCGCCGCCCATGCCGCCGAGGCCGCCCGTGAGCACCACGCGGCCCTTGAGCGACGGGACGCCGAAGTGGGTCCGCGCGGCGGCGACGAAGGTCTCGTACGTGCCCTGCAAGATGCCCTGGGTCCCGATGTAGATCCAGGATCCGGCCGTCATCTGGCCGTACATCATCAGCCCGCGCCGCTCGAGCTCACCGAAGTGATCCCAATTGGCCCACTTCCCGACGAGGTTCGAGTTGGCGATGAGCACCCGCGGCGCGTCGGCGTGCGAGCGGAACACCGCGACGGGCTTGCCGGACTGCACGAGCAGCGTCTCGTCGTCCTCCAGGCGCTCCAGGCAGCGCAAGATGGCGTCGAACGCGTCCCATGAGCGGGCAGCCTTGCCGGTCCCGCCGTAGACGACGAGGTCCTCGGGGCGCTCTGCGACCTCGGGATCCAGGTTGTGCTGGATCATGCGCCAGGCCGCCTCTTGGACCCAGCCCTTGCAGTGGAGCGTGGTGCCGCGAGGCGCCTGGACGACGCGCGGCATGGTCAGCGCTTGGGGCCGCGGCGGCCCGGCTGGGTGGACACCGGGCGCGTGTGCGTCTCTTCGGCGTGGGCGGCGTCGTCCGGGAGCGCGTCGAGGTGCGCCTTGATGGCCTCACGCGTGAGCGTGCCGGCGCGGAGACGGTGCGGGAACAAGCGGACGTCGAGAAGGGGTTCGGTCATGGATAACCTCGATGGGACGGTGCGTTCGTGCGAAGATCGGCAGCGATCAGAGCTCGGGCGGGAGCTCGTCGTCGACTTCGACGTGGGCCGCGGCCGGCGCCGTGCGGCGGTCTTCGGGCTTCCAGCGATCCTCGGCGAGCACCGCGCTGTCGTCGATCTTGAACTCACCCGCCGCGATCTCGCGGAGCGCGATCACGACCTCTTTGTTCTCGACGTCGCCGTCGAGGCGGGCCTGCGCGCCCTTGAGGAGCTGCTTCGTGCGCTCGGCGGCGACGAGCACCAGCGAGAACCGATTGGGGACGATCGCGAGGCAATCCTCGACGGTGATGCGCGCCATACGCTGACTCCGCGGCTTCGGCTCGGAAGGCGTACCCGGCCGTGACCGCCGTGGGGCTAAGCCGACCGGGGGCGCTTGGCAAGCGACGCGCCCCGCCGGCCGGCGGTGCGCCCACCTCAGTGCGCCGGTCCGCGGCCGCTGAGCACGAGCCCGCGGGCCCGCAGGTGGGCCAGCGCCTCGGTGGATCCGGTGTCGAGCCACTTCTGGTAGAGCGCGAGGACGTCGTCGGGGTCGGTCGCGTGGCGCTGCTTCTGGACGTCCTCGATCAGGGCGACGCACACGTCGAACTGCTCGGCGAGCTCACGCCACAACGGCCCGAACGCGCTCGAGAACCAGCGCCGGAACAGGTCGTCGACGCGGGCGTACGCCGCTTGTCCCATGTCGGCGTAGTACGACGGGCCGACCGCGCGACGCTTGAAGCTGTCGCGGAAGCAGCCGAGCTGGTGGAGCGCGCGGTCACCGAGCTCGCGGTAGGTGCGGGCTTGCTCGGCGGGCGGCGCGAGGGCGGCGCGGGCGTGCAGCTCGGCGAGCGTGGTCTCCGGCGACTGCGGCGCGTCCGTCCGGGCGCGCGCGGTCATGAGCTGCGCGAGGTACAGCGTCGCCTCGGGCGAGAGGTTGGCGCCGCGCTCGTCGCGCGCGCCCTCGAGGTGGCCGTTGAACCAATCGAACAACGTGGGCGGCGCGGTCAGCGCGCGACGATGCGACCCCGACATGGTGAGCCTCCTCTCCGGTTGTTGGGAGGGGGTGTCGTCAACGCCCCCCCACGGGGCTTGACGCCCCCGCCTGGGTGCCTACCGAGACGCGCCGCCGCGGTGGCGGATTGGCGCGTGTTCGGGTGGGTCCCATCCGTGCTCGCTCGATGATGCGCCGCGATCCAGGAGGTTGCTGCACCGGGCACGAACATGCAGGGAGGTCCAGGCCGCCGCGTCAGGCGGGGTGCTTGGACGGTGCGGGCCGGTCGCTGCGGTTTCGTGGGCGTTTCCCTCGAGCGTGGTGACCAACGGCTCGCGTGCAACGCTTCGGATCCGCGCTGCGCGCGCCTCTTCGAACCATACACGCCGGCTCGTCCGAGCCGCAAGGACAAGGAGATTCGAGACATGGAGATCCGCCCGCTCTACGACCGCGTCCTCGTCGCGCGCGTCGAGGAGGAGACCCGCACCCGGTCGGGACTGTTCCTCCCGGAGAAGGCCAAGGAGCGCCCGTACGAGGGCGTCGTCGTCGCGGTCGGTGAAGGCCGCCTCGGCGAAGACGGCACGGTCCGCCCCCTGGTGGTGGCGGTCGGCGATCGCGTCGCGTTCGGCCGCTACGGCGGCACCGAGATCAAGATCAACGGGGAGGAGCGCTTGATCCTCCGCGAAGAGGAGATCCTCGGCGTCATCGGCTGATCAGCGTCCCAGTTCACGTACCCGCGCGGCTCCGGCCGCGCCCCATCGACATGGAGTCATGCAATGAGTGCCAAGGAAATCATCTTCGACGTCGAAGCCAAGAAGCGCATCCTCGCTGGCGTCGACACCCTCGCGAACGCCGTGAAGGTCACCCTCGGGCCCATGGGGCGTAACGTCGTGATCGAGAAGTCCTGGGGCGCCCCGGTCGTCACCAAGGACGGCGTGACGGTCGCGAAGGAAGTCGAGGTCGAGGACAAGTTCGAGAACATGGGCGCCCAGATGGTCAAGGAGGTCGCCTCCAAGACCTCCGACGTCGCCGGCGACGGCACGACCACGGCCACGGTGCTCGCGCAGGCGATCTTCCGCGAAGGCAGCAAGCTCGTCGCCGCCGGGCACAGCCCGATGGACCTCAAGCGCGGCATCGATCGCGCCACCGTCGCGATCGTCGAGCAGCTCCGGTCGGTGAGCCGCCCGATCGCCAACAGCGACGAGATCCGTCAGGTCGCTACGATCTCCGCGAACGGTGACACCGAGATCGGCGACAAGATCGCCGAGGCGATGGACAAGGTCGGCAAGGAAGGCGTGATCACGGTCGAAGAGAACCGCGGCCTCGACACCCTGCTCACCGTCGTCGACGGCATGCAGTTCGACCGCGGCTACGTGTCGCCGTACTTCGTCACCGACGCCGACGGCATGCAGTGCGTGCTCGAGAACCCGTACATCCTGCTCCACGAGAAGAAGATCTCGACGATGCGGGACATCATGCGGCTGCTCGAGCGCGTGGTCGAGGTCGGCCGCCCGTTGCTCGTCGTCGCCGAGGACATCGAGGGTGAGGCCCTCGCCGCGCTCGTCGTCAACAAGATGCGCAACACCCTCCAGGCCGCGGCGGTCAAGGCCCCCGGCTTCGGTGACCGTCGTAAGCGCATGATGGAAGACATCGGCGTGCTCACCGGCGGCCGGCTCATCGCTGAGGAGCTCGGGATCAAGCTGGAGAACGTCCAGCTCACCGACCTCGGCCAGGCGGCGCGCGTGGTCATCACGAAGGACCACACCACCATCATCGACGGCGCGGGCAGCGAGGCCGAGATCAAGGCCCGCATCAACCAGATCGCGGCCCAGATCGAGGAGACCACCTCGGACTACGACCGTGAGAAGCTGCAGGAGCGTCGCGCGAAGCTCTCCGGCGGCGTCGCCGTGATCAAGGTCGGGGCGGCGACCGAGGTCGAGATGAAGGAGAAGAAGGCGCGCGTCGAAGACGCGCTGCACGCCACCAAGGCCGCCGTCGAAGAGGGCGTGCTCCCGGGTGGCGGCGTCGCGTTGCTGCGCGCCTGCGCGGCGGTCGACGGGCTCGACCTCACCGCCGAGCAGCGGTTCGGCGCCAACATCATCAAGCGCGCGTGCGAAGAGCCGCTGCGCATGATCGTCGCCAACGCCGGGCTCGAGCCGGCGGTCGTGGTCGACAAGGTGCGCTCGGTGTCCGACGTCTCCCACGGCTACAACGCGCGCACCGGCGTCTACGGCGACCTCGTCGCCATGGGCGTGCTCGACCCCACCAAGGTCACGCGCAGCGCGCTGCAGAACGCGGCGTCGGTCGCCGGCCTCCTGCTCACGACCGAAGCGATGGTCGCCGAGATCCCCGAGAAGAAGAAGGGCGGCGGCGGCGGTGACGGCGGCATGGGCGGCATGGGCGGCATGGGCGGCATGGGCGGCATGGACATGTGATCGCTGCGGGCCCGCTCGATCGCGGGCTTCAGCGCACCCTCTCGGGCGGCGGAGCGTGGTCCACGCTCCGCCGTCGTCGTTTGGGGGTACGGCCAGCGCGGCTCGTGACGTTTCGTGACACTTGTTCCTCCGGTGGGCCGCATCCAACGGGCGGTGGTTTGGCTCTCTGGTGCAGCGGACCCGTCGGTCCCACGTCGTGGAGGGCGTCATGATTTCCCGTCTGTTCCCCAGCAACGAGCACACCGTCGAGCGGGTCGTCCGCGTGGTCCTCGGCCTCGGCTTGTTGTCGCTCGTGTTCGTGGGGCCGCAGTCCTGGTTCGGCCTCATCGGGTTGGTGCCGTTGCTCACCGGCGCTATCGGCTCGTGCCCGATCTACACGCTGCTCGGGTTCAGCACCTGACCGGTCTCGAGCGGCGACGGTTCGTGAGCGGACCTGGATGAGCCGATGAAGGAGGCCGTTCCCCAATGAGCGCCGAAGTCGACGACGTAGCGCTGCTGCGCGCGTGCGAGGACCCCTCGTCGGGCGCGTGCGCGCGGTTCGTGGCGGCGCACCTGGATCGCGTCTGGCGGTACGCGTTCGCGCTGACCCACGACGCGTCGTGGGCCGAAGACGTCGTGCAGGAGACGTTCCTCGCCGCGATCCGCGGCGCGGCCGGGTTCTCGGGTAGCTCGGTTCGGGCTTGGTTGTTCATCATCGCGCGCAACGCCTGGCACCGCAGCCACCGGCGGCGGGTCGGGGAGCCGGCGTCGTTCGAGGGGCTCGACCACCTGGGCGTCGCCGCGGGGTGGGGCGACCCTGAGGCCCACGTCGCGGCGGTGGAGCGGGCGGAGGCGCTCTCGGCGGCGCTCGGGCGCCTCGATCCGCTGGATCGGGAGATCCTCGCGCTGCGCGACCAGGACGGCCTGACCGGCCCCGAGGCGGCCGAGGTGCTGCAGCTCCCGTTGTCGGCGGTGAAAGCTCGCCTTCACCGGGCGCGGCTGCGGCTGATGTGCGAGCTTCGAAGCGAGGTGGGTCATGCAGCAGGAGCGTGAGGTCGGCGGGCTGCGCTGCGGTGAGGTGCTCGCGCTGCTCGGAGACTTCGTCGACGGGGAGCTCGACGCGGCCACCGTCGGCCGGGTCCAGGCCCATCTGGCGGGGTGTGACGCCTGTGAGCGCTTCGGCGGCCGCTACGCGGCGGTCGTGCGGCGCTTACGCGCGGAGCGGCCCCGCCTCGACGACGCCGCGCGGCTGCGCCTCGATCGGCGGGTGCGCGCCGGATGATCGTCGGTCAGCGGCAGGGCGCCTGCCCGCGCAGCTGCGCCAACGACGTGGGGTCGCCGTACACCGTGACGAGCTTCTCCATGCTCGGGGCGATGCGCGGGTCGCTCGCGAACGCCTGCCAGTTGGGCGCGCACGCGACCGTACGGAACGAGAAGCCGCGCTCGAGGGCCTGGCGCACCGACGCCTCGAACTGCGGTGCGTCGCCGCGCGCCGCGTACACCTCGGCGAGGCGCCACGGCCCGAGCACCGCCTGCGGGCCGGTCGGCTCCAGCCGCGCCACCTCGGTGAACGCCGTGATCGCCTCGTCGAGTCGCCCCGCGACGAACAGCATCTCGCCGAGGTCGTACCAGGGAGCGCTGTAGTCGGGGGCCAGCGCGATGGCGGCCCGGCACGCGGCCTCGGCCTCGTCGGGCTGGTCGAGCCGCCGGTGGATCTCGCACGTCAGGTGCGTGATGCCCGCGGACGCGCCGAGGGCCCGCTGCGCGTCGTCGGCGCGGCGCAGCGCGTCTTCGAGGGCGTTCTCCCGCCCACGTTCGTCTTCGACGGCGCGGGCCTGCTCGATGCGTCGGTTGATGTCGTACCACGCGGTCCGGGCCACGTAGTCGTTGTACGCGGGCAGCGGCAGCTCCGCCCGCGCCCCAGTGGCCCACAGCAGCAGGCCAGCGATCACGCGCGGCGACGGCGGATCGCGAGCAACCCGGCCAGACCCAACAGGGCCATCGGCGCCCCGCCCGACGACTCGGTGCTGCACCCGCAGCCCTTGCCGACCAGGGAGTCCGCGCTGGTGGCGGTGTCCTCGACGGTCGGGGGCTCGGTGTCGGTGCCCGGGGTGTCGCTGGTGCCGCCGTCGGGGTCCGGATCCTCGCCGGTGCCGGAGGCGGCGCCGGTGTCGGCGTTCCACCCCTCGACGGTCCACGACAACCATGAGGTCCCGTCGAACCCGTACACCGCGTAGTAGAACGACCCGAGCGCGGTCTCGTCGACGGCCTCGGCGGCGGCGCCGGGCGTGGGCGCGTCTTCGGTGTAGACGACGTCGCCGTCGTCGACGCTGCCCGGGTACCGGTCGGCGCGGCGGACGACCTTGACCTGCTCGACGGGGGCGTGGCGGGGGTGGGTCCAGGTCATGACGACGGCGTCGCTGTCGGCGTCGTCGCTCGCGACGAAGTCGATGATGCCGAGCCGGTTGTCGGCGGTGGCCGGCGCGTACACGCACACGTCGTCGAGGTTCCAGCCGCCGTAAGCGAGACCGCCGTCGCTCTCGAGCTCCCACGAGACGGCCACGACGTAGTCGTCGGCGGCGGCGCCCAGCGCGACCGAGTGCGGCATCCACTGCGTGTCGATGTGGTGCTCTTCGCCCCCCGAGGCGTCGGTGCCCCAGTTACTCCACACGATCTCGCCGTCGGCGAGGATGCTGGCACGGTCGAAGTAGCCGTCTTCGATGCCCAGCCAGCGCTGGTACTGCACCATCACACCCTGGTACCAGAGCAGGTCGACCTCGGGGCTGGTGATGCGGTTGTGCTTGTCGTTCTGGTACTCGCCGTTGTAGTTGTCGGCGCCGAGGTCGTTGCCCCACACGTTGTTGCCGGAGTACGCCGCGCTTGGGTCGGTCGCGTCCCCGAGCGGCTCGCCCCATTGCCAATCGTCGGCGCCCTCGACCTCCTCGCCAGCGACGAGCTCGTGCACGAACCCGCCGTCGTCGCCCTCGAGGTCCGAGCACCACACCTCGATGACGTCGCCGATGAACGTCGAGTACGGGTTGATGTACCCGCCGGACGGAGAGGACAAGACGCCGCCGCCGTCGGAGTCGAGCTCGAAGTAGTACTCGACGTACGTGCCGAACGGCTGCGCCGGGATCGACGCTGCGGCGTCGGTCGGGGAGACCGTGAGCGGGACGCTCTGCCACGCTCCGCCTTCGACGCGCCACACGAGCGAGCCGGTGCCTGCGACCTCGACGCAGTCGAGCGACCCGCCGCCGAGCGACGCGGAGAGCGGGATGGTGACCTCGGCGGGCTGCAGCGGGAGCGGGGTGTGGCTCAACCCGACCGACGCGACCTCGACGTCGGCGAGGCCGTGGAGGTCGAACGCCTCGACGATGCTGCAGTAGTTCGGCGAGCCGTTGCCGAGGTCGCCGTCGTCGTCGTCGGCGACCAGCGCCTCGTAGAAGCTGTCGGGGATGGTCGGTCCACCCTTGAGCGTGCCGGTGAAGATGCGGGACGCCTCTTCGAGCGCGACCTCGTCTCCGTACTCGTCCTGCAGGATGTGCCACAGATCCCAGATGGACCCGCCGAAGATGAGCCCGTTGCTGTGTACGTAGTTCGGGTTGTCGACGTAGTCTTCGGGGTAGCGCATGTCGCTGTCGAGCTCTCGGATCGCGCCGCCGCTCGTGTAGAAGTACGGCGCGATGAACGGGTCCGCCGTCTGGAAGGTCGACACGACGTCGGCCGCGCCCTCGCTCAGCGAACCGTCGAAGGTGCCGGACAACAGGCTGAAGTAGTGGAACCCGTGGCCCCACTCGTGATAGTTCACGTCGCCGATTTGCCCGGTGTTGTTGCAGCTCCCTTGCCGCTCGTAGAAGTTGACCGTGCCGTCCCAGTAGGCGTTGCAGGACCCGGACGTGACGTTGACGTTCGACGTGATCTGGTCGTTGCACCAAGCGACTTCGGGGGCGTACTCCTGGCACCAGTCGTAGACGTGGTGCAGGAACACATACGAGTCGATCTCGGCCTGCGTGGCGTTGCTGGTCGTGTAGACGGCGTCGCCGGTGTAGGTGAAGGTGGCGTCGGAGCCGTTGCGGTTGTCGGTGCGGACGTATTCGCCGCGCATGCGGCTCGTGATGGAGCCCGCCAACGCGAAGCTGCCGGTGGCGTCGGCGTAGCTGGTGGACCCTTCTGACTGCAGCTCCAGGAACGGCAGCCCGCTCTCAACGAGATCGCCAGTGAGGGTGCGCTCGTGGTGCAGGCCCGTGATGGTCGCGAACCGAACCTCGTTGTAGAACGCGACGACCTCGCCGGTCGTGCCGTCGACGAAGGTGAACCAACGCCCCGGCGGCTCGCTCGTGCGGGTGCGGACCACCACGACGGGGCGCAGCAAGACGCCGCCGCCGTCTTCCGTCGGGAGCACGAACCGCTCGACGGACACGAGCTCATGGTTGGCTTCGGGGGCGGGGCCGGCCTCCGCCGCGGCGGCGATCGCGCCCTCGTCGGAGATCAAGAACGCACCCGTGAGCGGCACGTCCGGGTAGGTGTCGGCGCCGAGCATGACGAGGCGCCCGTTGTTCACGCGCGCGGTGATGCCGCCCCGCCAGATCGGGGCGCCGCCACGGATGACGTCGAGGTCCACGTACCAAGTGCCGGTCCGCGGATCCTGCTTCGACGAGCGCACGCGGGTGACGTTCGCGTCGGCGCCGAGCAGATCGGCGTGGGCGTCGACCCACGTGAGCAGCGCGCTCGACGGATCACCGGACGTGGGCGCGAACGGGATCGCGGGGCCGTACATGCGGTGCGGCGTGCCGGTCTCGGGATCAAGGATGCCCTTCCAGCCTTGACCTTCGCCGTTCTGGAACCCGCGCCAGGCCGGCTGCTGCTGCGCGCGCGCCTGCTCGGCCGCTTCCCAGGTGAGCAGGCGCTGCGGCTCGATGCCTTGGCCCTCGATCGGGGCGATTGCGTCTGCCGAGGGCGCGATCACGAGCGACAACAACAACAGCGACGAGGTCATGGGGCTCTCTCCAGGAGGGCATCATGGCGCACGCTGGGGCCGCTGTCGCCGGACTCGACGATTCGTTTGCACGGATGTGCCCGGCGTCACGGAACCCGATCGGAGCTGTTGCAGTTTCCGCCGGGTGAAGGAACGACGTGCGCATCGCCTATTCAGCTCTTTTGTGGCGGTCCATCGTTCATTTTTTCTACGGAGCAGGTGCCTAACGATAATTTCGAAGCAGGCTTGACAGGATTGGATTGTATTCAAGCGACAGCCTGGTTAGGATGGGGCCAATACTGGTTCATATACACTGATACGGTTTCGAAGCGTGTAACAGTGACATTCGATCAAGCCGTAAATTCATGCCTCGGTTTTGCGCGCTACGTGCATGTTTTTCGAGGCTCGTGTGGGAATTTTACTTGCGAGCCTTACGATTACAGCCATCCGGTCACGTTTGATGCATTGGCCGGAGAAACCTATTACATCCGAGCCACCATTGATCCGGGATTAAGTTCTTGCATCTATTCCGGCGAAATACACATTAACTGTTTCCAGATTGAGGAAGGGTGTACCGATGAGATAGCTTGTAACTATAATTCCGATGCAGTAATCGACAACGGTACTTGTGATTTTAGTTGTTTGTATGGTTGTATGAGCGCGTTGGCGTGTAACTATGATCCGAATGCCATTTACGACGATGGAAGTTGTTACTTCAATTGTGTGTATGGTTGTTTAGATAGT
>CAIUDO010000774.1 GCA_903897935.1 uncultured Pseudomonadota bacterium | reverse complement strand
GCGCTGAAGCCTCGCTCGATCGCGCGGTCGCCGACGCCTGCGACGGCTTCTGCGCGACCGTGACGGTCACCGCGGGGCGGCGGGGCGTCGGTGGCGTCGAGGTGGGCCTCGAGAGCGACGTCGACGGGCCGCTGTTCGGGTCGAAGCTCACCCTCGACGGCGACGGCACCGGCACGGTCTGCGTGCCGGCGCCACCCCGCGCGGTAGCTCAGACGCCGAACAGCACGTAGACCCACCCGCCGCCGGCGGCCACCAGGTCCTTGTGGCCGTCGCCGTCCAGGTCGGCGCTACCGTGCATTGACGACCCGAAGGATGTGTATGCGCCGTACCCCTGAATGATGTCGACGGGCTCCACGACCCCAGATTGGGGGCCCGCCACGAGATACACGAGGCCGGGTTTGCACTCCGGGTCGTACCAGCCCTACGGGCACGCCACCAGGCTGCCCTGGGTCGACGCGACCGCGAGGTCGTCGAAGCCGTCACCGTCTACATCCCCCCGGCCCTCGACGGTGATCGAGTTGCCGAACGACAGCGAGGCCCCCGCCTCTTCCCAGGCGATGGGCGTACCGTCGTCGCGCAGAGGGCCGAAGAACACGGTGACACCGCCGCCGACCATCGCCATGTCGGCGTAGCCGTCACCGTTGACATCGCCGGCGGCCGCGTAGCGCTCCGCGGCGCCCTCGATGACGATGCCGTCGTCTGCGGGGTGGGTCGGCGCGTCCGGCACTGACGTGAACACATACGTCGGAGCGACTTCGCCCCACGTACTGATGCCGACGCTCGCTGCAATGTCCGGCAGGCCGTCACCGCTCATGTCGCCTACCCCTGAGACGTTGTAGCCGAACAACACCGAGGCATCCGGCTCCACCCATGCGGGCGACAACTCTGCGAAGTCCGTCTCCGCGGGACCGAAGATCACATAGACCGCGCCCGGCGCTTCCCGGCCCACGGTGCCCTGCGCGATGTCGGCCAAGCCGTCGCCATTGACGTCGCCAATAGGCACCGCGGCGCCCTCGTCTAATGTCCATGAGGTGAATCGATGAGCGTCGTCCGGGGATATGCCGGCCTGAATGGGGCCCCAGACGAGCGCGGTATAGGTCACTCCCGCGACGAGTAGATCAACTCATGAGTCCCCGTTGACATCCCCGGCGGAGAGGACGGTCTTGTACGAATCGCTCTCGAGCTCAATCAGCGTTGCCCGGTTGTGACCAACGTCACACATGGACGCATTGAACGGGCCCTCGTAGATGTGGACGGCTTGTCTCCCCACCTTGACTCCGTCCTGTTCCTGGGTCACGGCGCTCCACGTCGCTACGTCGGGGACGCCGTCTCCGGAGAAGTCGTCGACGTCCAGCGCGCGCTCACCGCCGGCGTACCCCCCCTCCAATCGGGCTTGAGGAAGTTCGGTCACGACGGACGTCTCGCCGAAACCGTCCCCATCGCTGTCCACGCCGTCCATGGTGCGGGCGATCGCTTCGCCACCCTCACCCCAGGTGCACGGGTCGGTGGATTCGGTCGTCGGTTCGACCGAGTCAACCGGCCGGTTCCGGCACGCAACGCCGACGAAAGCGAGCACGAGCGCCACTCTGTTGGGCCTCATCAGTCCTGCCCCAGCGACATGATCGGGTACGCGCGGTGCCACCCGTCGTCGACCCGCTCGGGACTCGAGCTGCACGCGCTGGGCGTGATGGTCAGCTCGCACCCCAGCGGCGCCGGGGTGCCGTCGTCTGCTACGAGTTCGACAACCGAGTGCGTCTTCGCGCACAGAGCCATCATGGTCCCGTAGTAAGAGCGAGCTTCCACCGCGACCTCCTGGTTCGGAACCTTAGCATGGAGGCGCGCAGACTGGCAAGAGTTTGTTCCCTTCGGGACACTTCGAGAGCGCGGATGCTGCACGATTCTGAGGGCACCGGCTCGGCGCGCGCGAGCCGCGACGAGCGCGGGCCGCGAAATCGCCCGGGCCGGTCTCCGCGGTCCCGTGATAGGGCTGGCCGGCCGGAGGGTAGATGAGGCGCGGGGATCGGTTCCAGGATCAGGTCGTGTTCGTCAGCGGCGCCACCAGCGGCATCGGCTGGGAGACCGCGCGCTTGTTCCGCGACGAAGGCGCGCGGGTCGTCGGCACCGGCCGCGATCCGGATCGGCTGGCCGCGCTCGCCGGGGAGATCGACCTCGCGCTGCCGATGGACGTCACGGACGACGCGTCGGTCAAGAGCGCGGTCGACGCTGCGGTCGCACGGATGGGGCGGATCGACGTGCTCGTGAACAACGCGGGCATCGGCTTGTTCAAGCCGTGGGACGAGACCCCGGTGGCCGAGGTGCACCGCATCATGGACGTCAACCTGTACGGCGTCGTGCGGCTGACCCAGGCGGTCCTGCCGGCGATGGTCGCCAGGAACCAGGGCGTCGTCGTCAACGTCGCGTCGGTCGCCGGCAAGCGCGCGTACAAGAAGCACACTGCGTACTGTGCGTCGAAGCACGCGTTGATCGGGTACTCCGAGGGCCTGCGCAACGATCTCGAGGGCACCGCGGTCAACGTGGTGGTGGTGCTCCCGCCCGCGGTGCGCACGCCGTTCTTCGAGAATTCGGGCTACTTCACGTTCGACGCCGACCACCCGGGCCTCGTGCCGATGTCGGCGGTCGAGGTCGCGCGCGGCGTCGTCGAGGCGACGGCGGCGCGTGACCGTCAGCGGATCCTCTCGCTTCGTGCCAAGGTGTTGTATGCGCTCTCGTTGGTCAGCCCTGGCGGCGTGGACGTGCTGCGCCGCTTCAAGTAGCGGGTGCGGCGCGGACTGCGCGGAAGACGGCTGTGACGCGTCGATCACCCTCGATCGCGCGGTCGCCGACGCCTGCGACGGCTTCTGCGCGACCGTGACGGTCACCGCGGGGCGGCGGGGCGTCGGTGGCGTCGAGGTGGGCCTCGAGAGCGACGTCGACGGGCCGCTGTTCGGG
>CAIUDO010000773.1 GCA_903897935.1 uncultured Pseudomonadota bacterium | reverse complement strand
GGTGTCGCGAAGCCCGACGTGCACCACACCCGACCGGTGGTGGCGTTCAGCCACGTCGATCCGGCGAAGCCGGCGTTCACCCAGAACGCGCGGCTGGGGATCGTCGATCTCGTGTCGGGTCTCGAGCGGCCGTGGACCACGGTCGCTCCGCTCGGGCACGCCTCCGCGTGGGGCGATGGCGACACCATCTGGTACAACCGGGACTATGTGCCGGTGCCGTCCGACCCCCGCTACCAGGCGCTGTGGTCCGGCGAGGTGCTGGGGATGGGCACTTCGGGTGGGCCGTTGTCGTTCTCGGGAGCGCGGCAGTGGTTCCTCCCGGGAGATCCGAATCCTGCGGCTGGGTACTGCTCGTTCGGCTGGCCCGCGACCAACCCGGTGCGTCCCGAGCTGATGGGGATCCAGACGGTGTGGGGCGATCCGTACGATCCCGCCACCATGGACAAGTTGGGCATCGATTCGTGCCCGTTCTACGACGCGGAACTCGGCGTTCGGCAGAACACGGACCTCGTGGAGTTCCCGGCGATCGGCGCCGTGATGGACGTTCCGGTTGCCGACGCGTATAGAGCTGGAGGCTACGATCCCTGGGAGCTCGGCACGTCCTGGTGGCAGGTCGGGTTCGTACGCGGCCCGCAGCACCGGCCGGCGGTCGACCAGCCTCACGGCGCGGCGCACGCCGACTGGTCACCAGATGGCAACACGCTGTTGTACTTCGAGCAAGAAGGGCAGACCCTCGCTACCGGCCGAGAGCTCGCGCGCACGTTCGGGTTCGCATTCGACGGCACGCAGTACGCCTCCGTGCGGCTGGACGGCGGCGACCCCGACGTCCCGCTGCCGATCTACGACCACCCGGACGTGGCCTCGTTGCCGCTGCCCGCGAGCGCGTCGGCGGCGGACTGCGTGCACTACCTCCACAAGTACGCCCGGTTCTGCGGCGCGCCCGGCGACGCGCGGGAGGCGGCTGGGCTGGGGGCCACCGTGATGGTGGTGTCGGTGGCGTGCGAGGATGCAGATGCCGGCTTCGTGCGGCCGAGCTTCTTCAATCGGGTGTACCTGGTGGACTTCTCGGACGCGGCGAGCCCGATCTACGAAGACCTCACGAGCTGGATCGAACAGTTCGAGGACCCGTCGGGAGCCCTGTACGGCACGTTCGGCGGCACGCAGGCCGACTGCAGCATGTGGTACGTGTCGGTGGGAGGGGGACCGCTGCCGCCCGAGGTGGTATGGCCGGATCCTCCTTCGGGCTTGACGCCGGTGGAGGTCGGGCACGATTCCCGGGATGTCTTCGATGTCATCGTGGAGGGCGACCCACCCGCGTACGCCGTCGCGGGCGTCGTGGCGGGTCCGCTGCACAAGCCGGGGGTGTTCCCATGATCCGGGCGCGGCTCGTCTTGGTGGCCACGCTCGCTGGCGGGTGTGTCGACAAGCTGTACCACGGGCCCGCGGCGGTAGACACTGCGCCCGAGGATCGCGACGGGGACGGGATCGTGGCGGCGGAGGACTGCGACGACGCCGATCCCGCCGTGTACCCAGGGGCGGAGGAGGTTTGCGACGGCGCCGACCAGGACTGCGACGGGTGGGAGGACGAGGGTCTGCCGGTGTTTCGGTGGTATTCCGACGAGGACGGAGACGGCCACGCAGGTACCCCGGCGGGTGAGGCGTGCGACCCGCCGGTGGCGGGCGCAGCGGAGGCGTCGACCGACTGCGATGACGGCGACGCAGGCGTGAACCCGTCGGCTGCCGAGGTGTGCAACGGCGTGGACGACGACTGTGACGGTCAGACCGACGTGGCGGACGACTCGTGGGACCCGAGCTCGGGCGGGGCGTGGTACCCGGACGGGGACGGCGATGGCTACGGGTACGGCGAGCCGGTGGTGGGGTGCGAGAAGGCCCCGGGGCTGGCGGCGAGCGGCGACGACTGCGACGACGAGGACGCGGCGGTGTACCCTGGGGCGCCGGAGTCGTGCAACTACGTAGACGACAACTGCGACGGGGTGATGGACCCCGAGGGCACCTGCGCGTGGACGTGGGCAGACGCGGTGGCGCATGCGGTGTGGTACCCTGAGACGGAGTCACAATTTGCGGGCTACTCGGTGGACGTGCCGGGGGACTTCAACCTCGATGGCGCCTCGGATCTCGTGATCGGAGGCCTCGTCAGCGCAGGTCCGCCCTACGCGGGCGCGTGGATCACGGACGGGTACGGCGTCGGGGAGCAGCCGATGAACGCTGGGACCACGATCGCATCGTTCGATGTCGGGGTGCCCGGGGCGGACTTTGATTCCGTGCTCGGGTGCGATCTGAACGACGACGGGATGCTGGATGTCGCGTTGGGCTCCGTCACGGGTGGAATGGTGTACGTGGTGTACAGCCCGTCAGGGAGCTACGTACTCCAAACAGACGCGGATGCGTGGCTCGCAGCGACCCCTTATGGGGGGGGCGGGATCGGGGACGGTCTGGCGTGCGGAGACGTGGACCTGGACGGGCGGACGGAGCTTCTGGCTGGCGCACCTTACGCCAGTCCCGGTGGCGCAGTGTTCATCGTCGACGGCGAGATCTCAGGGGCGTTGGTGGCTGAGGAGCAGGGCTTGTCGCTGCGGTCCGAGCACCTCGGTGCGGATGCGGGGAGCGACGTCGTGGTCGGCGACCTGACCGGCGACGGGGTAGCGGACGTGGCGATCGGCGCGGACCACTTGTCCACCTACTACATTGCCGTGGGCGGGGCGTACATCGTGGAGGGCCCGATTGCGTCGGACATGTCGCTGTCGGACGCCGAAAGCCTGCTCGTCGGGCCCTGGTACGCGGACTACGCGGGGTTCGACATCGACCTGCTCGCGGACCAGGACGGGGACGGGATTAGCGATCTGGTCATCGCTTCATACCAGCATCCGTATGCGTATGTGGTCAATGGCCCGGCGCCGCCCGGGACCTCCCAACTCGAAGACGCGGACGCGGTCCTCGCGAACGACCCCGACTTCAACAACGACGCGGTCACCGGCGGTGACTTCAGCGCGGACGGGCTCACGGATGTCGTGGTGGGCTACAAAGATCTTTCCAAGGACTTGGCTTCCGGGGTGAGGGTTCTGCGTGGGCCGCTGGCAGGAACGGTGATGATGGCCTCGACCGGCGAAGACCTTCGGACACCGACCGATGTCGGACTGGGGCGCTCGGTCACTACCGCGGACGTGGACGGCGACGGCCTCGACGACCTCTGGGCCGGCGCGACGGCCTACTCAGGGCACGGGGAGTACACGGGGGCGGGCTACCTGTTCCTCGGCTCGTCGTTATAGGTCGGGCAACGGGAGGTTCTTCGTGCTCACGACCTCCACCGCCTTCACCCTGGCCGTGGCCGTGTCCTGCCGCCAACTCGACCCGTCCGCGTGCAACCTCTACGAGCTCGACTGGCCGATCCCGGCGGGCACACCGCCGGCGTCGTTGGGCGCCTTCATCCGGCGGCTCGTGGCCGACCCGGTGGCGCGTCCGGGTGTCGCGAAGCCCGACGTGCACCACACCCGACCGGTGGTGGCGTTCAGCCACGTCGATCCGGCGAAGCCGGCGTTCACCCAGAACGCGCGGCTGGGGATCGTCGATCT
>CAIUDO010000772.1 GCA_903897935.1 uncultured Pseudomonadota bacterium | reverse complement strand
TCGCTCGTGAGGTCGATCAGCGCCGACCCGCGCTCGACCATGACGGTGATGAGCGCGCCGAGCAGCACCTCGTCGACCCGGGTCGCGAACGTGGACTGGTTGTACCGCTGCCAGCTCTTCTTCACGAGCTCGGCGAACCGCGCCTCGTGGGCCTCGCCGTCGGTCGAGCTCGCGCTCACGACGGCGACGCTGTCGTCGGTGTTCGCGGGTGCGGGCGCTGGCGGCGACGCGGCGTCGACCCGGAGGTCGAGCGCGGCGAGCGTGGTCCATGCTTCGAGGCCGTCGTGCCAGGCGTCCGTATCGGGCGCGAGGGTGCCGGCCGCGAGGCGGCGGGCGAGGGCGGCTTCGTCGTGAGGGCCGTCGGGCTGGCCGTCGACCGAGATCCAGAGGGTGCGTGCCATGCGGCCCCTTACGCTGGCGCCGCGATCAGCGCCAGCGCTCTGACTTCCGCTCGAACGTGGCCTCGTACAACACGGCGGCGTCGTCGTCGTAGAAGACGGCGGTCATGTGCTCGTCGCCGAGCTCGATCCAGGTGAACCCTGGGCTGTCGTCGTGCTGGAACCGTACGGGCTCGCCGCCGACCAACCCGGACGCCTTGCTGCCGGCCCCGGAGACGATGAGCTCGACGCCGCAGACGGGCTCCAACCACTGCAGGTTGTGGTCGTGGCCGCACAGGTACAGGTCGACGCGCTCGCAGAGGGTCGTCTCGAAGAAGTCCTCCAGGTACACCCCCGCGGCGACGTCGAGGCCCGGCTCGTCGGCGTACGCGCCCAGGCCGTCGTACGCCCCGGCGCTGCCGTGGGTGCCGTTGGACCGGTACGGGTGGTGACCAAACACGATCTTCCATCGCGCGGTGGAGGCGGCGAGCGCCGCGTCGAGCCAGACCGCCTGGTTCGCCCCTTCCATCCAGTAGATCTCATTGGTGTCGATCGCGAAGAAGTCGGCGCTCCCCCGCGTGAACCCGTAGTAGACGTCGTGCATGATCCAGCGGTCGCTCTGGTCGCTGTAGTCGACGTAGTGCTGGCCGACCCAGCGCTCGAGCTCGTCCCCGACCATCCAGTAGTCGTGGTTGCCGAGCGAGCCGTAGAACGGAAAGCTAAGGTTCGCGTATGGCAACTCGAAGTCGGTCTGCCACTGCTCGTCGTCGACGCCGGTGATGGTAGGGCCGTAGAAGACGTCGCCGGTGTAGATGCCGAAGTTGCACGGGCGGAGCGCACAAACGGCCTCGATCGCGTCCGCGACGGCGTACTGCGCGTCGCTGCCGTCGCCCGCGTCGCCGATCACGACGAACTGTACGAGGTCGTCGCGGGGGCCCTTCGGGGTGGTGGTGGTGGCGGGCCCGGTGTCGACCGCCTCCGTGTCAGGTGGCTCGGTCTCCGGGCTCTCCGTCGACGCTGGATCGGGGCGCACGAGCGGCGTGAGCGGCTCGGGCCCTGGCGGCGGTTCGATCGCACACGCGAGCAGCAGGTCCGCGAGCCACATGGTGACAACCCCGTGACGACCCTAACGCACGCGCGAGCGCCATGTTCGTCGCCACGAGTTGTGGTCGGCGGGCGCATCCCCGCGCCGGGCCGGGTAGACTGCACGCGCGAGGAGCGCATGGACGGCGGGGCGCGCTACCGGTTCTTGTCGGTCGTTGGAGAAGGTGGGTTCGGGCGCGTCTATCGGGCGCGCCTCGAGGCCGGCGGCGGCTTTCACAAAGACGTCGCGGTCAAGGTGCTCACCGATCCCGAGCCGCCCAAGCGCCTGCTGCAGCAGTTCCGCGACGAAGCGCGCATCCTCGGCTTGGTGCGCGACCGCGCGTTCGTAGGCGTCGACCCGCCGATCCAGATCCAGGGCCGCTGGGCCGTCGTGATGGAGTTCGTCGACGGGATGTCGTGCGCCGAGCTGCTCGCGCGAAAGCCGATCCCCCCCGGCGTCGCGGTCGAGATCGTCGGCGAGATCGCGCGCGGGCTGCACCACGCGTTCCACATGGCCGGCCCGAACGGCGAGCCGCTGCAGCTGCTCCACCGCGACATCAAGCCGGAGAACGTGCAGGTCACGCCCACCGGCGAGGTCAAGCTGCTCGACTTCGGCATCGCGCGGGCGAACTTCTCCGAGCGTGAGTTCAAGACGCGGCACTCGCTCGGCGGCACGCCCGGCTACATCGCGCCCGAGCGGCTGCACGGCCAGGAGCTGCCCGCTGGCGACGTCTACAGCCTCGGCGTGCTGCTGCACACGGTGATCACGAGCGTCCGCCCAAAGTACGCGGCCACGATCAACATCGACGAAGCCGGGCTGCCGGCGCTCGGGGAGGCGATCGACCACGACCTCGCGGGCGTGCCGCAGACGATGCTGGTCGACGAGGGCGCCAAGCGCGTGCTCGCGCTCGCGGCGTGGATGCGCGCCGAGGACCCGGCCGAGCGGCCGACCGCGCGTCAGGTCGAAGAGGTGTGCCGCACCCTCCGAATGGCGCTGCCGGCGCCGTTCTTGCGGGAGTGGGCCGAGGCCGAGGTGCAGCACCGGGCGCAGATCGACCCTGACGAGCGCGTCGGGCAGGTCTACACGGTCGACGGGGCCATGGTCTCGGTCGACACCGCGGTGCCGCCGATGGTCGCGGCGCCGCCCCCAACCGACGACGGGCGCACGAAGGTGGCGCTCGGAGCGCTGCTCGGCGGTGGGGCCGCGGTCGCGGGCGGCGGGGCGGTGCTGGTCCTGCTGGCGATGATCGGCATCGCGTGGTCGTCGGGCATGTTGGGGACCGGCCCACCGACCGCCGCGGCGCCGTCCGCGTCGACCGAGGTGACGGCCGCTGCCCCGCCGTCAGCGCCCCCACCGTCCCCGGCCGCGCCGCCCACGGAGCCCCCGGCGGCCCCCGAGGTCGCCCCGCCGGCCCCGCCGGCTTCGGACGGCCCGACCGCCTCTACGAAGCCGTCATCATCGGCGTCGTCGGGCTCGCCGGCCGCTCCGTCGTCCGGCAAGGTCGACTCGGGGGGCGGCGGCCCGAAGGTCATCACGGTCATCCCGGTCGGCGCGTCCGCGGCCCCGACCGCGGCGACCACGCCGGTGCCAGCGGCCTCATCGTCGAGCGCGCCCACCGGCAAGGTCGTCGTCAAGACGATCCCGAGCGGGGCAACGGTCAAGCGTAAGGGCGAGGCGCTGGCGGGGGCCGGCGGGGTCTACACGTTGCCGATCGGCACGCACGTGTTGGACGTGACGAGCCCAGCCGGTGAGTCGACCTCGCTGCCGGTCGTGGTCAAAGCCGACGACAGCGTGTCGATCTGCTACAACTTCGACACCAACTCGTCCTGCGCGCCGTAGGTGGTCATGCTGGTGTGGTTGTCGTGGGCTGCGTACGCGCAGACCCCCATCTTGTACGACCGGGAGAACCCCGCTGAGGTGCTCGAAGCGGTCGTCGCGCGCACCGGCCTGCCGGCCGATCAGCTCGCCGCGGTGAGCCTCGACGCCACCTTGGCCAACGCCCCCGCGGTGCTGGGCGACGCGGCGATGCGCCGGTGCTCGGGCAGCGCCACGACCGGCGCGGCGATCGCCGCCGAGCTCGCGCGCGGTGAGGCGGCGTGGACCCAGGGTGATCCCGCGACCGCGTCGGACCACCTCGACCTCGCGGTCGCGCAGATCGGGTGCTTGCAGGAGCTGGTGGACGTCGGTGTCGCCGGGCGGGTGTTCCGGTTGCGCGCCGCGCTCCAACTCGCAGAGGGGAGCGTCGACGCCGCGCGCAGCGAGCTCGGCACCGCGCTCGCGTTGACCCCGTCGCTCGCGTGGGACGACGGGCTCCCGGAGGCCGGCATCGGCCTCGTCGAGGAGGTGCGGGCCGCGCCCGCGGCGTGCGCGCTCGCCGTGCTGCCCGCGACCGCGCCGTCCGGGCCGTGGGTCGACGGGGTGGTGGTCGGGGGCGGCCGCTCGGTCACGCCGGGCTTGCACCTGCTCCAGACCAGCGACGTCAAGGGCATCCGGTCGGCCTGGTTGGTGGTCGACGGCGACGCCACGCTGGTCGTGCCGGGCGCGTTCCGCCGGCCCGTGCTCGAGCAGATGGTCGATCCTGCCAAGCAGGCCGCGGTCGCGGCGCTCGTCGCGGCCACTGCGCCGTCGCTCACCAAGTTCTCCGCCGGGTACGTGACGTGGGGCGGCGGCTTGTGGCTCGTCACCGCTGGTGATGAGGGGCTGAGCGTGTCCGAGATCGTGCCGCCGCCCCCGCCGCCGGTCGTCGAAGACACGGGCAAGAAGAAGAAGAAAGCCAAGAAGTAGCGCCAGCCGGCCCCACGGTCGGCGGTGGGCGTGGCCTCGGTTGTCAACTTGCCGTTGACGCTACGGGTGGCTGGAACCACCGGCGCGGCATCGTGTCGGTACGGGTGCGAGCGACCTCGCCCGCCTGGACGAAGAAGCCAGCAAACTACTCGATGTTCGGGCGCTATCGGGCGACCCGTGGGCGCAGCTCTGCGCCGAGGAGCAGCGATGGTACACGACTCTGTGAAGACTGTGCTGGATATCGGCGCCGACGATCTGTCTTTGGTGCTGGGGCGCCGTCGGCCGCTGGGCGCGGGCCCGCGGGTGCTCGAGGTCAGCCAGGTGTGGTCGGGCACCGTGCTGGACACCCGTCACTTCCGGCCTGGCGTCGAGGCGCTGGTCGGATCGTCGACCGGTCGTCGCCGGGCCGACTTCTTCGGCGACGACGACGTGCTGGTGGTGTGGATGGACGGCGCGCCGTGGGTGCACATCGCCGACGAGGCCGATGGCTTCGTGGAGATCGGCGACGAGCGTCGGCCGCTGTCGGCCGTCCCCGGGCGGGTCGCCGACGACGGCGGACGGTGGGTCGAGGTGTCGCCGGAGCGGCGGGTGGTCGTCACCCAGGGCGGCGTCACATTCGTCACGCACCAGGTGGACGCCGCCGCGGCGCTGCAGGGTGGCCGGGAGCCGGCGGATCGGCCGTTCCAGGGCATGTTGGCGCTCGCCGCGATGATCGGGCTGTCGTTCGCCGCGCTGACCGCCGCGGCCCCGCCCCAGGTCAGCAACGAGCTGGTCGAGGTGCCCGACCGGTTCCTGCACCTCGCGCTCGACAGCCAGCCGCCCGAGGTCAAGGCGGCGCCGTCGGCGAAGAAGGATCAGCAGCCTGAGGGGGCGAAGCCGAAGCGTGACGAGGGCCGGGTCGGCAAGAAGGACGCCCGCATGAAGACCGCGCGCGGTGAGCGGATGGAGCGCAGCCGCGAAGACCGTCAGATCGCCGAGCACGCCGGCGTGATGGGCGCGTTGGCGTCCGGAGGGGCGCTCGAGGGCTTGTTCGGCAGCAACAACCTCGACGCGACGATCTCGGACGCGGTCGGCGGCCTCGTCGGCGCGAAGGGCGCTCAGATCGGCGCCGGCGGCTTGGGCTCCCGCGGCAGCTCGCTCGGCGGCGGCGGGACGTCGGACCGGCTGGACGGCACGGGCACGAAGGGCTTCGGCGGCGGCGACGACGGGTTCGGCGCCGAAGGGGGCGCGTTCGGCACCAAGAAGGATGGCGGCAACCTCGCGTACGGCGACCCGATCGTGCTGGGCGCGCTCGACAAGGCGCTCATCGACGAGGTGGTCAAGCGGCACATGAGCCAGATCAAGTACTGCTACCAGCGCGAGCTCACCCGGGACGCCAACCTCGCGGGCAAGATCGTCACCAAGTTCACCATCGCGGGCGACGGTAGCGTCGGGTCGTCGTCGGTGAAGGTGTCGACGATGGGCAGCGCGGCGGTCGAGCAGTGCGTCGCCTCGAAGTTCCTGAAGATGACGTTCCCGAAGCCGAAGGGCGGCGGCGTGGTGGTGGTGTCGTACCCGTTCGTGTTCGGGACCTAGCTGTCGGCCGTCAGCAATCAGCGATCAGCGGTCAGCAATCAGCGATCAGCTCCGGGGGGAGGCGATGTGCGGGCTGGCGGCTGTCGGCGGACGGCTGACCGCCGCTCCCGCGCTCCTGCTGCGCCGCGCGGTACACTACGTGGAGGAGGAATCCACGTGATCCGCCTCACCGTCGACGACGTCCCGCTCGAGGTCCCCGATGGGACGCTGCTCGTCGATGCCGCCGCTCGAATCGGCGTCGACATCCCGACGCTCTGCCACGATGGCCGGCTCGATCCGGCCGGCTGCTGCCGCATGTGCCTCGTCGAGATCGACGGCGAGCGCCGCCTCGCGCCATCGTGCGCGCGCCAGGCCGCCGACGGGATGGTGATCCGGACCACCGGAGATCGCATCGAGCGGCACCGCCAGGCGCTGCTCGGCTTGTACCTGGCCGACCACACGCCGGGCGGCGACGCGCGCGCTGCCAAGGGCAACAAGCTGGTGGCCCTCGCCGAGGCGCACGGCGCGGTCGACCTCCCGCGCATCGACAGCCCGCGTCACGGGCGCCCGTCCGATACGAACCCGTACATCGACTTCGACGCGGCGTCGTGCATCCTGTGTGCGCGTTGCGTGCGGTACTGCGACGAGGTCGAATCCGTCGAGGCGATCGGGCTCGCGGGCCGCGGCGGCCACACCACCATCGCGACGGCCAACAACATCGGCCTGCTCGACAGCACCTGCGAGCTGTGCGGCGGCTGCATCGACGTGTGCCCGACGGGCGCGTTGTCCGAGCGGAAGCCGATCAAGCGCGGCGTCCCGGCGGTCGCGGACCGCGTCGTGCGCTCGACCTGCAACTTCTGCGGCGTCGGCTGCCAGGTGGACCTGCACGTCAAGGACGACCGGCTCGTGCGGGTGACCAGCCCGCCGCCCGGCCAGACCGTCAACGACGGCAACCTGTGCGTGAAGGGCCGGTTCGCCTACGACTTCGTGCACCACCCGGAGCGGCTGACCACACCGATGGTGCGCGACGCGGCCGGCGTGCTGCAGCCCACCACCTGGGAGCACGCGCTGCAGGTCGCCGCCGACGGGCTCAAGCGCCTGCAGGCCACGCATGGAACCGACGCCATCGGCTTCGTCTCGTCGGCGCGCTGCACGGGCGAAGAGAACTACATGCTCCAGAAGGTGGCGCGCGCGGCGTTCGGTACGAACAATTGCCACCAGTGCGCCGCGACGTGACACGCGCCCACCGTCGCCGGTCTGGTGGCAGTGTTCGGTGCGGGCGCGATGACGAACTCGATCGACGAGATCCGGGACACCGACCTGATGATGGTCGTCGGCTCGAACACGACCGAGGCCCACCCCATCATCGCGATGGAGATGAAGCGCGCGCTGCACCGCGGGGCGCGGCTGATCGTGATCGATCCGCGTAAGATCGAGCTCACCCGCTGGGCGGACCTGCACCTGCAGCTCCGGCCGGGCACCGACGTCGCGCTGCTCAACGGCATCGCGCGCGTCATCCGCGACGAAGGCCTGGTCGATCGTGCCTGGATCGAGGCCCACGCCGAGGACTGGGAGGCCTACGAGCGTTCGCTCGACGCGTTCCCGTTGCCGTGGGTCGCCGCGGTCACCGGGGTGCCGGCCGAGGAGATCCGCGCCGCCGCACGGATGTACGCGACGACGAAGAAGGCAGGGATCTACTACACCCTGGGCATCACCGAGCACACGCACGGCACCGACAACGTGCTGTCGCTCGCGAACCTCGTCATGATGACCGGTCACCTCGGGGTGCGCTCGGCCGGCCTGAACCCGCTGCGCGGCCAGAACAACGTACAGGGCGCCAACGACGCGGGCGCCACGCCGATCTACCTGCCCGGGTACCAGAAGGTCACCGACGACGAAGCGCGCGGGCGGTTCTCCGCCGCGTGGGGCGTCGAGGTGCCGCCGGTGAACGGGCTCAACCTCAACGAGATGATGAAAGAGGTCGTCAAAGGCAAGCTGAAGGGCCTGTTCGTGATCGGTGAGGACATCATCTTGTCCGAGCCGAACAGCGACCCCCTGGCAGCCGCCATCGAGCGCGACGACTTCTTCCTCGTCTGCGTCGACTTGTTCCTCAACGAGACGGGCAAGCGCGCCGACGTCGTGCTGCCGGCGGCGTGCTTCGCCGAAAAAGACGGCGTGTTCACGAACAGCGACCGCCGCGTGCAGCGGGTGCGGCAGGCGGTGCCGCCGCCGGGCCAGGCCCTGGCGGACTGGCGCATCCTGGTCGCGTTCGCGCGCGCGGCCGGGTACCCGATGCCCGACTACTCCGGTCCGGCCGAGATCTACGCGGAGATGGCGGCGTTGTCGCCGAAGTTCTCCGGCATCTCGCACGATCGCCTCGAGCAGAACGTGCGCGGGTTGCAGTGGCCGTGCCCTGACCCCACCCACCCGGGCACCGGAACGCTGCACGTCGACGGCCCGATGCGCGGCAAAGCGCCGTTCTCGGCGGTGAGCTACCGTGCGAGCGCAGAGTTGCCCGACGACGCGTACCCGTGGGTGCTGTCGACCGGTCGCACGCTGTACCACTACAACGCGGCCACCCAGACGCGCCGGGAGCCGGGCCCGATCGCCAAGCAGCCCAGGTGCTTCGTGGAGATCTCCGCCGCCGACGCTGCGGCGCAGGGCCTGGAGGACGGGGGTGAGGTGCGGGTGGTGTCTCGCCGCGGGTTCGTCGAGGCGCAGGTGCGGGTCACCGGTCGGGTGCCCGCGGGCGTGGTGTGGATGCCGATGCACTTCCCGGACGCGCCGGCGAACCGCCTGACCAACGACGCCGGCGACGCGGTGACGGGCACCGGCGAGTACAAGGTGTGCGCGGTCCGGATCGAGCGGGTGCGCGCGGAGGCCGCGAAGTAGGCTAGCCCTTGAACAAGCGGTCAGCGGTCAGCCCGGTCAATGCCATGCATCGCTCAGCGGCAGTCGACCGGGGTGTTCGCGTTCAGGTGGAGGTCGGTTGGGTGACCATCGCGCCATTGTCAAGCTGAAAACTGATGGCTGATGGCTCGGCCCCGCGCTTGTTTTGGGGCTAGCAGCCTGAAGGGCATTGCTCCCGTCGCCCGCTGGCGGGTCCCGCACGAGGACGACGTCGCTCCTCGGTCACGTGCTCCAGCACGCTCCCTCCTCGCG
>CAIUDO010000771.1 GCA_903897935.1 uncultured Pseudomonadota bacterium | reverse complement strand
GGCCTCGGGCGGCACCGACTGCGACGACGCGAACGCCGCCGTGAAGCCGGGCGCCACCGAGACGTGCAACGGCGTCGACGACGACTGCGACGGGATCGTCGACGAGGGGTCCGACAACTCCGACGACGACCGCGACGGGTACACCGAGGCGGCCGGCGACTGCGACGACAGCGACCCCACCATCTACCCGGGCGCCCCCGAGATCGAGAACGGCCGCGACGACGACTGCGACGGCTTCGCGGACGAGGGCCTGGGCGACACCGACAACGACGGCTTGTCGCTCGAGCAGGGGGACTGCGACGACGAAGACGGCTTCACCTTCCCCGGCGCCGCCGAGATGTGCGACGGGGTGGACAACGACTGCGACGGCGAGACGGACGAGGGCTGCGCCGAGGTCGACGTCGTCGACACCGCGTCGACCGACACCGGGATCGACGGGCCCAAGGGCTGCGGGTGCGCCACCGGAAGCGCCCCGGGTGGGGTGTTCGTCGCGGGCGCGCTGGTCGTGGCGCTGGCCCGGCGGCGGCGCGCGTAGCCAACACCGGCCCCGCGTGCGACTAGGGGCCAGGAGGACGACACCATGTGGATCCTGACCCTGCTCGCCGCGTGTGGTGGGCCCGACCTCAGCCGGCTCGACAACTGCACCGAGGGCGTGCAGTCGTGCGACTGCCAAGGCACGTGCGACTACAACAACTCGATCTGGGAGTGCGTCGACGGCGACTGGCAGTCGGTGGTCGCGTGCAGCGGCGACTCGGTGTGCATCGAAGAAGAGGGCCTGCCGGAGTGCTTCTCCAACGCCTGATCACGAGGATCAGGCGGGGTAGAGCAGGTAGGGAGCGCGCCGCTCGATCCACGCGGCTTCGTCCGCGGCGAGGGCGGCGTCGAACGCGGCGACGTCGGCGCGCGGGTCGTCGACGAAGGTGCGCAGGCCCGGCCCGCCGTCGATCACGTCGATGGGGAGCAGGCCCTCGGTGTACTCGTACGGGTGGTTGCGCCACAGGTCGTAGGCGGGGTGTGCCGCGCGGAGGGCCTTGAAGAAGGCAGCCATCCAGCGGTACGGGCGGAACGACTCGGGACGGTAGCCCACGAAGTCGGCGTGCACCTGCACCCCGGCGCACAGCCGCCCGACGTGCTTGTGGAACGTCGGCTCGAACCAGCACGGGCGCTGGATGCAGCCGGTGATCCAGCTCGGCGTCGCGCGGGCCATCTCGGCGAGGATGCCGTCGACGTCGAGGTCGGGGGCGCCTACGACCTCGAGCGGGGTGGTTGTGCCGCGGCCCTCGGACAGCGTCGTGCCTTCGAGCAGGACCGTGCCCGGGTAGCAGCGGGCCATGTTCAGGCGGGCGGCGTTCGGGCTCGGGTTGACCCACACGCGGTCGAGCGGCTGGCCGAACCCGGGGCCGCTCGGGTCCCACCCATCCATCGGCACGACCTCGAGCGCCACGTCGAGCCGGAGCTCACCCACGAACAAGCGCGCGGCCTCCCCCAACGTCAGCCCGTGCCGCATCGGCAGGCCGGCCATCGCCCCGACGAAGCTCTCGTAGCCGGGGCGCAGCGCGGCCCCCTCGACGGGCCGCCCGATCGGGTTGGGCCGATCGAGCACCCACACCTCTTTTCCCGCCTGCGCCGCCGCTTCCAGGACGTAGAGCAGCGTGGTGAGGAACGTGTAGATGCGGGTGCCGAGGTCCTGGAGGTCGACGAGCAGCACGTCGAACGTCGCGAGCATCTCGGGCGTGGGACGCCGGACCGCGCCGTACAACGAGAACACCGGTACGCCGAGCCGGGCGTCGAACGCGTCGGGCGTCTCGACCATGTTGTCCTGCTTGTCGCCGCGCATCCCGTGTTGGGGGCCGAACGCGGCGGACAGCGTCAGGCCGCTGCCCGCGAGCAGGTCTAGGGTGTGGGTCAGGCCCGCGTCGACGCTCGCCGGGTGCCCGAGCACGGCGACCCGCCGCCCCGCCAACCGCGCCCGCAGCTCCGCGTCGACCACCAGCCGTTCTACGCCCAATCGCATGGTCCCTCCGACGCGCCCGCCAACTGGCCGATGCGCACGCGCGGACCGACGTATACTGGAGCCGGGCTTTGGCCAGGAGACGACATGTTGCTGCTCACCGCGCTGCTGTGGGCGTGCGGTACGTCCGCGCCGCCTCCCCCCGTCGCCGTCGGGCCGGCCGTGGAGTCCGCGGCGGTCATCCCGCTGCTGGCACAGATCATGGCGTCCGACGTCGACGCGGCGGTCGCCACCCTCACCGACGACCCGAGCCTCGCGAACCAGACGTGGCCGGGCCACGCCGGGTACGCGCCGATCTACGCGGCGTCGTTGATCGGCTCGCAGCCGCTGGTGGCGCGGCTGCTCAGCAGCGGGGCGAACCCGGCGGTTCAGGAGCCCAAGAAGGGGTTCTCGCCCCTGTTCCCCCCCATCGAGCGCGGCGACCTCGCGCTCGTGCAGGTGCTGGTCGACGTCGGGGCCCCCATCGAGCTCGCGGATCAGCAGGGGTACCGCCCCCTCCACGCCGCGGTGGACCACGGCCAGATCGAGATCGTCCGGTTCTTGCTCGCGCGCGGCGCCGAGGTCGAGCCGCTGAGCACCGAGGGCCACACCCCGCTCCGGCTCGCCGCGACGAAGGGCCACCTCGACGCCGTCGCGGCCCTCGTCGACAAGGGCGCTGGCGTCGACGTCGTCGGGAAGGACGGCGCCACGCCGCTGCACATGGCCGCGCAGACCAACCGCCCCGAGGTCGCCACGTGGCTGCTCGATCACGGCGCGAACCCGATGGCCGCCGACGCGCGCGGCTTCCACCCGCTCCACCCCGCCGCCGAGTTCGGAGCCCCCGAGGTGGTGGCGCTGTTGTTGGCGCGCGGCGCGAGCCCGTACGTCGCGGCGGGCCCCAACCTGCTGACGCCGCTTCACTTCGCGGCCGCGAAGGGGCGCGTGCTGGAGGCCACCTCGTTGCTCAAGGCTGGAGCCGACCCGAACGCGGCCGACGCGCACGCCTACACGCCGCTGCACTACGCGGTGGCGGGCCCACAAGCGGACATGGTGTCGCTGCTGGTCGCGAACGGCGCCCGAGCCGACGTGAAGGCCGCGGACGGCAAGAGCCCTCGCGATCTCGCCGAGGGCAACGCCGATATCGGCCGGAGGCTCGCAGTGAAGGTCCACTGACGCCCCGCCGGCCGGGAGCGTGACGTCGGGCACCTTTTTCAGTCATCGGCTGCAAAGCGGCGGGACAACATGTATCATCGCGGAGGAGCCCACGTGCCATCTCCGCCGCCCAAGCTGAGCGCCACGCTGCTGCACGCCATCGTCGAGCACCTGCCCGACATGGTGTTCGTCAAGGACGCCGACGACCTCAGGTTCGTCTTGCTCAACGCCGCCGCGGAGCGGGTGCTCGGATACCCCCGGACGGACCTGCTCGGCCGCAGCGACTCCGACTTCTTCCCCCCGGAGGAGGCGGCGTTCTTCCTGGAGAAGGACCGCGCGGTGCTCGCGAGCGGCAGCTTGCTCGACATCCCCGAGGAGCCGGTCCACACCCGCGACGACTCGGTGCGGTGGCTGCACACCAAGAAGATCCCCCTCTACGGGCGCGACGGGGAGGCGGCGTTCTTGCTCGGCATCTCCCGCGACGTGACCGAGCTGCGCACCGCGCGTCACGCGCTGGAGTCGAGCGAGCGGCAGTTTCGAGCCGTCTTGGAGCACTTCCCCGGCATCGTCTGGACGGCAGACCACGACGGCGTGGTCACGTGGGTGGCCGGCACCCGCGCCAACACGCTGGCCGACGCGGAGCACGACCGCTCCGTCGACGCCTGGCTCGGGGCGACCAAGGAGGGCGCCCGCATCTCCGACCTGCAGCGGGAGGCGGCGGCCGGCGCCTCGGTGACCTTCGAGCTCGAGCGCGGCCCGTACCGGTTCGAGTGCCGTCTGGTCGCGCTCGACCGCGGGGTGATCGGCATCGCGCTCGACGTCACCGAGCGGCTCCGGCTGGCGCAGCAGCGCCTGGAAGTGCAGCTTCAACGAACCCAGCGCATGGAGGCGCTCGGCATGCTCGCCGGGGGCATCGCGCACGACTTCAACAACCTGCTGGTGGGCATCCTCGGGCACCTGAGCCTCGCGAAGGCGCACCTCGACGGCGACGGTCCGGCCGCGCACCACGTCGCGCGCGCCGAAGCCGCCGCCGAGCGGGCGGCCGACCTCACGCGGCAGATGTTGGCGTACTCCGGCAAGGGACGGTTCGTCGTCGAGCCGCTTGACCTGTCGCAGCTCGTGCAGGAGATCGCCGAGCTGCTGCGGGTGTCGATCTCGAAGCGCGCCACGCTCGCGCTCGACCTGCCCGAGCACCTGCCGCTCGTCGAGGCCGACGCGTCGCAGATGCGGCAGATCGCCATGAACCTGCTGACCAACGCGTCCGACGCGCTCGGGGAGCGGCAAGGCACCATCCGCGTGACGATCCGGGCGGTCGACCTCGACGGGCGCGCCGACACGAGCGACCTCGACCTGCCCGAGGGTCGATACGTCGCGCTCGAGGTGGCCGACACCGGCGTCGGCATGGACGAAGCGACCCGCCGTCGTATGTTCGACCCGTTCTTCACCACCAAGGCGCACGGCCACGGGCTCGGCCTCGCGGCGATCCAGGGCATCGTACGCGGGCACCGCGGCGGGATCGTCGTCTACAGCGAGCCGGGTCACGGCACGACCATCCGGGTGCTGTTGCCGACGACCGAGCGGGCCCCGATCGCCCGCTACGTGCCGGAGCCCGCGCCGACGGTGGGGCCGGCGACCGTCCTGGTGGTCGACGACGACCCGTACGTGCGCGACTTCGCGTGCTCCGCGCTCGAGCTGGCCGGCTTCTCCGTGCTGCCCGCCTCCGACGGCGACGTCGCAGTGGAGATCTTCCAGCGCGACCCCGAGCGCGTGTCCGTCGTGCTGCTCGACCTCACCATGCCCAGGATGGACGGCGAAGCTACGTTCCGCGAGCTGCGCAAGCTCAAGGCGAACCTCCCGATCATCTTGTCGAGCGGCCACAACCAACAAGACGCGATCACCAGGTTCGCCGGTAAGGGGCTCGCGGACTTCTTGCAGAAGCCGTATCGGGCGAGCGACCTGATCGCGCGCATCCGGGCCCACGTCCGCTCGTGACGGCTCGGGCCGGTCGTCCCCTGCGCTGAGTAGCCCGTTCCGGGCCGGCCCCTTACGAGACGGCACGGAGCGACGATCGTGCCCTTGAGCCTCACCTCCCGCGTACGGGCGTCGCCCGACCAGGTGTCCTGCGCGCTCGATGGCGACGCCGCGGTGCTGCACCTCGGCTCGGGGCTGTACTTCGGCCTCGATCCCGTGGGCGCGCGCGTCTGGGAGCTCGTCCAGGAGCCGATCGCCGTCATCGCGGTGATCGACGCGCTGGAGCAGGAGTTCGAGGCCACGCGCGGACAGCTCGAGGCCGACGTCGCCGCGTTCTTGGAGTCGTTGACGTCGCACGGGTTGCTCGAGGTCGCCGGGTGAAGGCAGCCCTCGGCGACGCCGCGCTGCTCGTGCTGGTCGTGCCGGCGCTCAAGCTCACCTCGGTGCACCACGTCCGCGCGGCGCTGGCGCGCCTGCCGGCGCTGCCGCCTGCCGACGCCGCTGCCGTCGGGCGCCGCGTCGAGCGCGTCGCCCGCCTCGTTCCGGGGGCAGCGTGCCTCGCCGTCGCGGTGGTGGCGGAGGCGCAGCTCCGGCGTCGCGGGGCGCCGTGCCGTCTGACGGTCGGCGTGCGTAAGCGGGGCGACGCGCTCGCCGCCCACGCCTGGTTGGAGTCGGACGGCGTGGTGGTCACCGGCGCCGAGGGGCGGTTCGCGTTCACGCCGCTGTGGACCGCGGAGGCCGGGTGACCCGTCGCGCCTATGGCTTGCGGCTCGGGGGCGTCGACCTCCCCGAGCTGCCCGAGGGCGAGCCCGGGCCCGTGGACGTCACCGTCACGCACGCCCCGGTGCCGCTGACCCCTCCCGGCTGGTCGACCGCCGGGCACGTCGCCCGGATGGGATGGGAAGACGGCGTGCGCCTCGAGGTGAGCGCGACCGAGATCCGCGTCGACCGACCACCCGAGGTCTCCGACGCCGTCGCGCGCTTGCCCGTGCTCGGGGGCGGCCTCGCGGTGGCCCTGCAAGCGCGCGGGCACCTCGTCCTGCACGCCACCGCCGTCGTCTTCGACGGTCGGGCCGTCGCGATCGCGGGTCCCCGTGGCGCCGGAAAGACCACCCTCGCGCTCGCCGCGATGAAGGCGGGCGCGGCGGTCGTCGCCGACGACGTCGTGGCGCTGACCCACACCTACGACGTGCTGCCGGGCATCGGCAGGCTGCGCGCGTGGCCGGACGCGCTGCGCGCCGTGGGGGTCGACCCCGAGGGGCTCGGTCGGGTGCACCCCGAGGTCGACAAGCGGTGGCTCCCGTGCGGGACCCCGGCGCAGGCGCCGCTCGTCGCCGTGGTGGTGCTCACCCGCGCCGGGTCGCCCGGTCTCGTCCGGTGTTCGGCGTCGGAGGCGTGGCTCGAGGGGGTGCGCCACACCTACGCCCCCGACGCGCTCGGGTCGGAGCGCCGCGCCGCGCACTTCCAACGGGTCGCCGCGTGGGCCAGAGACGTGCCGGTGTACCGGCTCAACCGCCCGCTCGACCTCGGCGCGCTCGACAAGGACGTCGCGACGCTCGTCGGGCTCACCTGATGGAGCGCGGGCCTGCGGAGGCTGTGGTCGTCGCGGCGGCGCGCGGGGCGCTGGGGGTCGACCCGATCGATCACGCGGCGGCGGCGTCGATCGACGACTGGGGCGCGGCGCTCGATCTCGCGGAGCGCCACATGGTGCTCCCTGCGCTCCTGCGCCTCATCCAGCGCACGCGTCCACGGCTCCGCCCGGACGACGAAGCGCGGCTGCGCGAAGGCGCGCTCCACCTCACCCAGGTCAGCCTGGCGCGGGCCGGCGAGCTGCGCCGCGTCGCCGACGCGCTCGACGCGGGCGGCGTCGGGTGGCTGGCCGTCAAGGGGCCGGTCCTCGCGACCATGGTGTTCGGGGGGGTCGCCCAGCGCCAATACGCGGACCTCGACCTGCTCGTGCGCCCGGGCGCGCTCGGGGCCGTCGCACACGCGCTGCGCCCGCTCGGCTACGCGCCCGACCCGGCCCTGGTGCATGTGTTGGATTGGCCCGTCGCGGTGACGGTGACGTTCACGCGGCCGGGGGGGCCGTGCCCGCTCGACGTCCAGACGTCGTTGTCCCACCGGCTCGGGTTCGCCCTCGACCAAGCCGGCTTGTGGTCACGCGCCCAGCGTGTTCGCGTCGGCGGGCGGGACGTCCCGACCCTCGGACTCGCCGACACCGCGCACTACCTGGCCGTGCACGGCGCGCAGCACGGCTGGGAGCGGCTCTCGTGGATCCTCGACTTCGCGGCCGTCGTCGCCGCGCCGGTCCCGTGGGGCGAGCTGCTCACCCGCGCCGCCGGGCTTCACAGCCGCCGGATGGTGCTGCTCGCCGCCGCGATCGCGAAGGACCTGCTCGGGGCGCCGCTCCCGCCCGCGCTCGCCGGCCCCGTCGGCGCCGAACCAGGGCTCACCGCGAGCGTCGACCGGGTCCGGCGGCGGTTGTTTCGCGACGACCTGGCGGAAGCCCGCCTGGTGGCGGGCCGGTACGCGCTGCAGCTGACCGCCTGGGACGACCCCGCGGCCACGCTGCGGCACGTGCTGCGGGTGATCGGCAGCCCCACCCCCAACGACTTCGGCGCGGCGCGGCTGCCCCGGTTCGCGCGGCGCGCCTACCCGCTGGTGCGGTGGGCGCGGAAGGCGCGCGCGCTGGGCTGATGTCCAGACCAGAGGACCGCCTGTGAGCAATGCCGCGAGCAGCGTCAGCTATTGGTTAGCCGTCAGCCATTAGCCGCCAGCTGTCAGCTTCCGATGAAGCACATCGCCTCCCGCGGGAGCTGAAGGCTGATACCTGACCGCTGACCGCTGACCGCTGACCGCTGACCGCTGACCGCTGACCGCTGACCGCTGACCGCTGATTGCTGTCCTTAGCCCGAGGCGAACCGCGCGAGCAACCGGCCGAACCATGTCGTAGGCACGATCGGCCCCTCGTCGACGATCAGCGCGACGCAGCCCTCGTCGTCCATACGCTGCTCGTGCGCGTCCTCCGCGGCGCGCTCCTCGACGTCGCCCGGCCCGAAGGCGCCGTGCCGGTCGCGGTAGCCGCCCGAGAGAACGAGCGTGAGCTCGTCGCCAGGGTGGGTGTGGCGCGGCGGCCGAAAGCCGCCCCCGAACAACCACAGCGTAGCGCGTGGGCCAGGCCCGACCGGCAACGACACCCGACGCGCGCCTGGCACGACGAACCGCCACGGCAACCCGGAGACGCCCACGAACGGGGCGCTCATGGTCGTGGACAGCCGCCGGACCAGCGGAGCTGGGAACACCGGGTCCGGTGCCGGTGGCGGGCGCGCAGGCGCCGGGGGCGCGACGACCACGCGCGCCAACAGCGCGTCGAAGTCTACCGACAGCGGGACCGCGGGCGCCTCGTCGAGCATGACGCCGCCGACCGCCTCGGCCGCGGCGACCTCGGCGCGGCACAGCGGGCAGCGCTCCAGGTGGCACGCGATGACGAGCTCGACGCCGTCGGGGACCGCCCCGCTCGCGTACGCAACCAGGAGCTCGTCGCTCGGGTGGTGGGTCATCGCCCAGCCCCCAACGCGACCCGCAGGCGCTCGAACGCCAAGCGCACCCGGCTCTTCACGGTCCCGAGCGGCAAGCCCTCTTGGGCGGCGATCTCGGACAACGACCGCTCTTCGAAGTAGGCGCGCTCCAGCACCACCCGCTGCCCGTCCGGCAGCTCCTGCAACGCCGCCCGCAACGCCGCCGCCTCGTGGCGCGACTGCAGCGCGACCAACGGGCCCTCCGGCCCCCCAGACACGCCGTCGTCGGGGAGGGCGGTCGCCCGGACGCTGTCCCGCCGGGCGACGTCGATACGTGTGTTGCGCGCGATCGTGAAGACCCAGGTGTTCGCCGAGGCGCGCGCGGGATCGTAGCTCCGCGCGTGCACCCACACGCGCACCAGCACCTCCTGCACGAGCTCGTCCGCCCGCGCAGGGTCGAGCCCGCCACGCACGAAGAACCCCTTCAGGCGCGGCGCAAAGTGCTCGAATAACGACCGGAACGCGGCAGGGTCGCGCCGCGCGCCGACCGCGACCAGCCACGCTTCGGGCGCCTCGAGCACCACCATCAGCTCCGCGCGGACGACCACCCTGCTCACCCGCAGCCCGACCGTAGCACCAGCGCTGCCGGAACCGAACTGCCCATCGCGGCTACGGGTGAGCCGCCTGACGGATCACACCGCCACGAAAGGAACCTCCGACAACAAAAATTCGCCCGTCGGTGATCCAGCGACGCCGGAGCGGCGTAAGCTGCGACGGGCGCATTGCCCAAGACGGAGTGTGAGATGAACAAGAGCATGGTCCTGGCCTTGCTGGTCCTGCCCGGCGTCGCCGCCGCGGCGGACCACAACGAGGCCTCCGGCGTGGTGGCCGACCACATCGCCGACATCGACGACGTTTACGTGTGGGCCGACGGCGCGAAGGTCGTGGTCGCGGTGACCTTCGGTGGCCCGGGCGCCGACGCCAAGTCCACCCTCGGCGCGCTCGACAGCGGCGTGCTGTACGGCGTGCACATGGACACCAACGGGGACTACCTGTCGGACCGCGACGTGTGGGTGCGCTTCGGGCAGAACGGCGCCGGCGCGTGGGGCGTGCAGTTCGCCGGGATCCCTGGCGGGTCCCCCACGGTCGAGGGCGCGGTCGACGCGTCGTTGTCCGCGGGCGGCTCGTTGATGGCCCGCGCGGGCACGTTCGACGACCCCTTCTTCTTCGACTTCCAGGGCCTGCTGGACACGCTCGGCACGGGCGCGGTCAGCTTCAACTCGGGCCGCGACTCGTTCGCGGGCCAAAACGTCAACGCCTTCATCTTCGAGATGGATGCCGCCGAGTTCTCCGGGCCGTTCACGGTCTGGGCGACCTCCGGTCGGAAGTGAGGAACCCATGCGTACCATCCTGACCCTCGCGTTCCTCACGGTGCCTGCCTTGTTCGTCGGCTGCGGCAAGGACGACGACACCGCTCCGGTCACCGACACGGACACGGATACGGACACGGACACGGACACGGACACGGACACCGATACGGACACCGACACCGATACGGACACCGACACCGACACCGACACCGACACCGAGCCCACCGACGACTTCGTGTTCGCCACCGACGACCCGTCGGCGTACACCCGCGTCGACCGGATGGGCATGCCCGCCGTCGCCACGGCCGTCATCGCGTCGAAGGACGCGTACAACGCCGCGGACCCCGTCGACGACGTCGCTGGCACGTTCGTGCCCGAGATCGTCGCGAGCCTCGAGTTCTTGCACGGCGCGCTCGACGACGACCTGACCGGGCTGGGCCTCACCCCGTGTGACGTCGACACCTGCGTGGCGCAGGGCGCCCCGTTGATCGTGCCGGACGTGCTGCACGTCGACCCGTCGATGCCGGCTGGGTTCCCGAACGGCCGTCGCCTCCAGGACCCGGTCATCGACGTGACGCTCGCGGTCATCTTGCTGGACCTGTCGGTGCACGGCGCTGACCTGCTGGCGAGCCTGCCCCTGAACCCGCCGGCCAACGACGTCGCGTTCCAGGCCAGCTTCCCGTACCTGGCCGAGGCCAACTGACATGATCTGGGGATGGACGCTGGTGCTCGCGTGCGCCGACCTCTCGGCTCCGGCGCCCCTCCCCCCTCCCGCCCCGGTCGTCGCAGCGGCGGCGCCCGAGGCGGCGACGACCACCGCGGACGAGCTGCTCGCCGCGCTCGACGTCGAGCTCGCGGGCCGGGAGCGGCTCGCCGCCGAGCACCCCGACGACTGGACGCGCCAAGAGCTCGTCTCCGGGCTGCGCAGCGAGCGCGCCCGGCTGACCGGCTCGTGGGACGACTGGTCCCGCGCGGACGCCGCGCTCACCCAGGCGTTCGCCATCGCGCCCGCGGGGAGCGGGCCCTGGCTCAGCAAGGCGCG
>CAIUDO010000770.1 GCA_903897935.1 uncultured Pseudomonadota bacterium | reverse complement strand
GTCGCTCCTCGGTCACGTGCTCCAGCACGCTCCCTCCTCGCGAACGGCTCGGTCAACTGCGTCGACCGAGCCTCGCCGCCCTCGCACCGGCCTCGCTCGGCATGCTCGGTCCGGATTGCTGATCGGTGCTCTAGCGGCGTGGTTGGCGGCGCTTACGACGGCGTGCACCTCGGCCGCGGGTCCCGAGACGCCGAACGTCGACCCCAACGCGCCGCCGGCCGGTACCTACAGCCGCGTCGCGGTCTCGATGGTGCAGGAGAGCTTGGGGGCCCACGCCTGCGCGCTCGCGACGAACGGCGCGATCCGGTGCTGGCGCGACAACGCGTGGGCGCAAGGCGACGTGCCCGAGGGCGTCTGGAGCGAGGTCACCGCGGGCGCGCGGCACACCTGCGGCCTGCTGACCGACGGCCTCGTGCGCTGTTGGGGCACCCGGGGCGGCACCGCCCTCGACCCGGACGCCACCACGGCGTACGCGGCGGTGTCCTCGAACGGCGACCACACCTGCGCGATCGCCATGCGCGACCAATCGATGCATTGTTGGGGAGAGAACGCCAAAGGGCAGGCCTCCCCCCCGACGGGCGCGTTCATGGCGGTGTCGGCGGGCACGGCCCACACCTGCGGGCTGCGCACCGACGGCACCGCGGTGTGTTGGGGCTTCGCCGCCCACGACCGCTTGAAGGTCCCGACCGGCACCTTGAAGTCGATCAGCGCGGGGTACGCGCACAGCTGCGGGATCCGCGCGCGCGGCACCGTGGTGTGCTGGGGCAGCGACCGCTCGAAGCAGTCCACCGCGCCCGACGGCAAGTTCCTGACGGTCTCCGCCGGCTACGCCGCGACGTGCGGCATTCGGGAGGACGAGACGATCACCTGCTGGGGCGACAGCGCGCGGCTGCTGGGCGCCCCCCCGACCGGGCGTTTCAAGGAGGTCTCGGTGGGGTACGACCACGCGTGCGCCGTGCGCGACAGCGGAGACCTCGAGTGCTGGGGCGGCGCGTCCGACGGGCTCATATTCCCGACCCTCTGACGGCGACGCGCCCGCACGACCGGGTTACTGCCGCGGCTCGGTAATTCATGGGACCCACCATCACCCGCGGCTGGCTGCAGCCCGGAGAAAACCTGCCCGAGACCGGCAGGACCGCGATTCACCGCGCCCTCCTCCGTCTCGATCGCCCCTTCGCCGTCGTCGACGGCCCCGGCGGCCCGGCAGTCGCGGATGGTGGGGTCGCCACCCTGGCCAGCGGGCCAGTCCCGGCCGGCGCGCTGCCGCTGCTCGCCTGGGTCCCGGACCTCACGCCTGATCGCCTGGGTTCACCCGCGTTTCGGGCCACCTACGGCGTCCGCGCGGCCTACGTCACCGGCGCGATGGCGAACGGCATCGCGAGCGCGCGCATCGTCACCGCGATGGCCCGCGCCGGCATGATGGGCGTCTTCGGCGCGGCGGGCCTCAGCACGGCGCGCATCGCCGCCGCGATCGACGAGATCCAGGCCGCGGTCGGAGACGCTCCGTACGGCTTCAACCTCATCCACTCGCCGAACGAGCCGCACCAGGAGCAGGAGACCGTCGACCTCTACCTCGCGCGCGGGGTGCGAACGGTCGAGGCGGCCGCGTTCATGCGCTTGACGCCCACGGTGGTGCAGTACCGGCTCACCGGACTGACGCGGGGCCCAGACGGTCGGGTCGTCGCCCGCAACCGCGTGCTCGCGAAGGTCAGTCGCGAGGAGGTCGCCGAGCCGTTCCTCCGCCCCGCGCCGCCGGCGCTGGTGGCGCGTTTGCGCGCCGAGGGCCGCATCACCGCAGACGAAGCCGCGCTGGCCGCGCGGGTCCCGATGGCGGACGACGTCACCGCCGAGGCCGACTCGGGGGGACACACCGACAACCGCCCGCTGTCGGTGCTGCTGCCCGTCCTGATCGGGCTGCGCGACCGGGTCGCGGCGGAGCTCGGGCTCGATCACGCCGTCCGTGTCGGGGCCGCCGGCGGCCTCGGCTGCCCAGAGGCCGTCGCCGCCGCGTTCGCGATGGGCGCCGACTACGTCCTCACCGGCACGGTGAACCAAGCGTGCGTCGAGTCTGGCACGAGCGACATGGTGCGCGAGCTGCTCGCGCAGGCCTCGATGCCGGACGTCACGATGGCGCCCGCGTCGGACATGTTCGAAGGTGGCGTGCAGGTGCAGGTGCTCAAGCGCGGCACCGCGTTCGCGATGCGGGGCAACCGCCTGTACGCGGCATGGCGCAACCACGACCGCTGGGACGACCTCCCGGCCAGCGAGCGCGCCGAGATCGAGCGCTCGATCCTCCGCCGGTCGTTCGACGAGGTGTGGGCGGAGTGCGCGTCGTTCTTTGGCGTGCGCGACCCGGCCCAGCTCACCCGCGCGGCCACCGACCCGAAGCACAAGATGGCCCTGGTGTTCCGGTGGTACCTGGGCCTTTCGTCGCGGTGGGCGATCGGCGGCCAGGTCGATCGCAAGCTCGACAGTCAGGTGTGGTGTGGGCCCGCGATCGGTGCCTTCAACGCCTGGACCCGCGGGACGTTCCTCGCCGAGCCGGGCAACCGGTCCGTCGTCGTCGTCGCCGCAAACTTGATGGCCGGCGCGTGCGCGGCGACCCGCGCGCGCTGGCTGGCCGCACAAGGCGTCGACGCCGGGCCGCTGGCCGGCCGATGGGCGCCCCGCCCCCTACACGTGGAGTGAGCCATGACGACCCGTAACGAGCCCATCGCGATCGTCGGCATGGCAGGCCTGTTCCCGAAGTCGCCCGACCTCCGGTCGTACTGGGCGAACGTCGTCGCGGGCGCGGACTGCATCACCGACGTGCCGGCCGACCACTCGTGGAGCACCGCCGACTACCTCGACCCGGATCCGAAGGCGCCCGACCGGACCTGGTGCGGGCGCGGCGGCTTCTTGGAGCCGATCCCGTTCGATCCCGTGCAGCACGGCATCCCGCCCGCGCAGCTCGACGCGATCGACACGAGCCAGCTGCTGTCGCTCATCGTGGCCCGCGAGGCCCTGCGCGACGCCGGCTTCGATCCCGACGCCGACGGCTGGGCCCGCGACCGGGTGTCGTGCATCATCGGCGTGACCGGCACGCAGGAGCTCGCGATCACCCTGGGTGCGCGCCTGCAAGGCCCGATCTGGCGGCGCGCGTTGCTCCGCCACGGCGTCGACCCGAAGCTCGCCGACGCCGTGGTCGCCGACATCGGCAAGCACTTCCCCGAGTGGCAAGAGCAGTCGTTCCCCGGCTTGCTCGGCAACGTCGTCGCGGGGCGGATCACCAACCGGCTCGGCCTGGGCGGCACGAACTGCGTGGTCGACGCGGCGTGCGCGTCGTCGTTGGCCGCGATGCAGCTCGCGATCGCCGACCTCGCCGCGGGCCGCAGCGACCTCGCCCTGACCGGCGGCGTCGACACGCTCAACGACATCTTCATGTACATGTGCTTCTCGAAGACGCCGGCGCTGTCGAAGAGCGGCGACGCGCGCCCGTTCGACGCCGACGCCGACGGCATCCTCATCTCCGAGGGCATCGGAATGGTCGCGCTCGAGCGCCTGTCCGACGCCGAGCGGCTCGGGCACCGGGTCTACGCGGTGGTGCACGCGATCGGCAGCGGCTCGGACGGCCGCGCGAAGAGCATCTACGCCCCGAACCCGCGCGGGCAGGCCCGGACCCTGAAGCGCGCATGGGAAGAAGCCGGGTTCCCCCTCGACACCTGCGATCTCATCGAGGCCCACGGGACCGGCACCAAGGCAGGCGACGCCGCTGAGCTGGACGGCCTGACCGAGGTGTTCGGCGCCGTCGACCACCCGATCGCCGTCGGCTCGGTGAAGTCGCAGATCGGGCACACGAAGTCGGCGGCCGGGATCGCCGGGTTGATGAAGGCAGCCCTCGCGCTGCACCAGCGGGTGCTGCCGCCCACGGTCAAGATCCGGAAGGCCGCCGCGGCGCTGACGGGCCCGCTGCGCGCCAACACCGAGCTGCGCCCCTGGATCCGGTCGGCCGGCCACCCGCGCCGCGCGGGCGTGAGCGCGTTCGGGTTCGGCGGCTCGAACTACCACGCGGTGCTCGAAGAGCACGTCGGCGGTGCCGAAGCGGGGTGGGCGCTTCCGCCGGTTGAAGCGCTGTTCCTCATCGGTGCGCCGGACGCCGCCACCCTCGGGTCCCGGCTCGACGCGCTGCTCGCCGCGGCGGGCACGTGCCCGAACGTTCACGCGCTGTCGCGCGAGGCGCTGTCGGTGTGGGCGCCCGCGTCGCACGTCGTCTCGTTCACCGCGGATAGCCTCGACGCCGCGCGGGCCCACCTCACCGCCGCGAAGGGCCTGCTGGGGGGCTCGGCGGCGTCGACCAAGAGCGGCGTTCATTACGGCGTGATCGGGGGCCCGCGGCCGCGCGTCGCGTTCGTGTTCCCGGGTCAGGGGTCGCAGGTCGTCGGCATGGCGCGCGACGTCGTGTGCCGGTACCCCGAGGCCCGCGCGGTGCTCGACCGCGCCGAAGCGACGCTCACCCGCGCCGGATCGCTCGCGGGCCACATCTGGCCGGTCACCGCGGGCGACGACGCCGAGCGCAAGCAGCAGGAGCGCGCGCTCACCGCGACCGATTGGGCGCAGCCCGCGTTGGGGGCGGTCGAGGCCGCCGAGCTCGCAGTGCTGGCCGCGTATGGCGTCCGCCCGGACATGGTCGCCGGGCACAGCTTCGGCGAGCTGGTGGCCTTGCACGCGGCGGGCGCGTTGTCGGAGCGCGATCTGATCACGCTCGCGCGCGCGCGCGGCGAGGCGATGGCGGATCGGGGCGTCGATCGGGGCACCATGGCGGCGGTGAGCGCCCCGCTCGCCGAGATCGAGGCGTGCATCCGAGAGCTCGGGCTCGACGTGGTGCTCGCCAACCGCAACCACCCGAAGCAAGGCGTGCTGTCGGGCACCAAGGAGGCGATCGCCCGCGCGATCGAGGCGCTCGCGGAGCGCAAGATCGCCGCCCAGCCCATCCCGGTGGCCGCCGCGTTCCACAGCCCGCTCGTCGCCGACGCTGCCGCGCCGCTCGCCGCCGCCCTGGCCAGCGCGGACGTGCGCGCTCCGACGCTCCCGGTCTACGCGAACGTGACGGCGGCGCCGTACCCGACGGACCCGAACGACGCGCGCGCGCTGCTCGTCGCGCAGATCACCTCCCCCGTCGACTTCGTCGGCGTGCTGCAGTCCATGTGGGCCGACGGCGCGCGGATCTTCGTCGAGGTCGGCCCGAAGGCGGTGTTGCACGGCTTGTGCCGTCGCACCCTCCCGAAGGCGGGCGCCACCCTGCTCGCGCTCGACCTCGACGGGCCGACGGTCGACGGTGAGCTGCAGCTCCTGCGGGTGCTCGCGCAGCTCGCGGCGTTGGGCGTGCCGGTCGACGCGCGACCGATGCTGTCGCGCCCGCAGCCCTCCGAAGCCCGCCCGGTCGGCTCGAAGGCGACGGTCCTGCTCGCGGGCGCGAACTACCGCAAGCCCGAGACGAAGGCCCCGCCCGCCCCCAAGTCCGTCCCGCGTCCGGCGGCGCCGCCGCCCGTCCCCGCGCAGGAGCGCACGATGTCACAGCCTACGCCGCCGCCCGTCGCCGCCCGGCCGG
>CAIUDO010000769.1 GCA_903897935.1 uncultured Pseudomonadota bacterium | reverse complement strand
GACTGCTCGTCCGGTGACAGCCGCGACCAGTCGCGCATCGACGCGGACAGCGCGCGGGGCGTCTGCGCGTCGAACGCCTCGCCGTAGAAGGTGCGGGCGGATTCGAGGAACAAGAGCGCTCGGGCGCTCTTGGCCTTCGGTTTCGGCATGACGGACTCCTTCGCCCGCGCGCTTGCGCGGGGCGTGTGACGGTTGGTGGTCAAGAGTTGGCGGTAGGAGGCGTGGCTTCGCGGAGCGCCTTCGACTGGGCGGCGGCCTGGCGGAGCAGGCCCGCCAGCATCTTCAGGTTCGTCGGGTCGTGCATGAGCACGCGCACGTCGGGGTCGTTGAGCGTCGCCACGAGCTCGGGGCTCTGTCCGATGGCACCAAGCGCGTCGGCCAGCTCCGGCGTGACCCCGCGGGACGCCAAGAACGCCTTCGCAGCCTCGCCGACCTGCGTGAGCGCCTGTTGCGCGAGCTGCGTGCGCGCGTCGTCGGAGCGGTCGGACGACCGGCGCTGCTCGGCCAGCTCTGCCTCGGCCGCGCGGTGCGTGAGGATCGCGGCGACGAGCTGGTCCACTTGGTTGCGGCTCTCCTGGAGCTGGACGTGCATCCGTCCGAGCATTGCGTTGTTGACGCCCTGGAGCTGGCCGACCGAGCCGAGAACGATCTGCCCCCATTGCGCGTAGTAGTCGCCGAGCGCCCGCATGCCTCGCGCAGTCGACGCGACCTCGACGTGCTCGAACGACGGGCTCGGGATGCGCAAGTCGGGCATCGGGTCTACCTGGTGCGCGACCAACGTGGTCTCCGCGTCGTCGTCACGGCACGAGAAGGACCGGGTGTCGAGCACGCGCGCGCCCTTCGGCAGGTAGATCTTGAGGCGGAAGCGTCGGAGGCGGTCGCCCGCCATGTTCCGGACGGCAACGTCGCGAACCCAGCGCACAGCCGCCGCCGCGAAGTCCGCCGGCCCAGGCTGGCGGCCGAACGTGCGGAGGTCGCGCGCAACAGAGTCGCCCTCGTCGTCGGGCTCCTCCTCATTCTGGCTCGGGTCCTCGCCCTCGTCTGCGTCCTCGTCCTCATCCAGGGTGTCGCACAGGTCGGAGTCGCGAACGAGGTACGGCAGTGCGTCCTCGGCCGTGAAGTCGAAGCGCCCCAGCATGTCCTCGGAGACGCGGTCCGTGCGGTCCCAGATGGCGAGGTAGCCGATGTCCTTGGCCCGGCGGCGAAGGAGGCCGCCCAAATCGTTCAGTCCATCGAAGACGTACCGTTCACCCTGCACTATCCTCCCTTGGCTGTCGCACTTTCCACATCACCCGCCCTTCCCGACACCGCAAGCGTGTGGGAAGCGCTTGGTGGCGCGACGGGATCTCAACTTCATCTCGTGGGAAGCGTCGGAATCCGCCGATGCGGAAAGCAGTCGCTACGCTTCCCACATGACTACCCCGCGGGGGAGCCTGCGGGCGGTTGCAACATGGAAACCGCCACTCTACTCCAGCAGCGTCGTACGGAAGTACAACCCTTCGAGCGCGCACCGCACCGACGCGGCGCGTCGCATCTCGAAGGAGCCAATCCATGGCTGGCACGAGTGGAACGACGGCCCTCCAGACCGCCATGCGCGGCGGCAAGGTGACCGAACGACAGGCGCAGAGCGCGCTGGGTGAGGCGGTCGGCCGCATCGCGAGCCTGACCAAGAAGGCCCAGGTGAGCAAGGAGGCGATGGTCGAGACCGGCACGGTGGTCGTGCACACCGCCGAGACCCAGGGCTCGCTGTTCCTGGCGTCTCTGGCGGAGGGCTACCTCGGCGAGGACAAGCTGAAGGTCGGCCCGGTCGACCTCCGGGCGCCGCTGGCCCTCGCCGCGCAGGGCTACGGTCTGTTCCAGACCATCAGCGGCAGCGGCGGCGCCGGCGCCCACGTGCTCGCGCTCGGCAACGGCCTCATGGGCTCGTGGCTGGCGAACATGGCCCGCAACGCCGGTCGTACCCTGGCCGAGAAGCGCGCGGGCACGGCCCCGGCCGCGCCTCCGCCGCCAGCGCCGTCCCCGACGGTGATGTTGCAGGGCTCGAGCGCGGCGCCCGGCCTGCTCCCGCCCCCCGGCATGGCCGGTCCGGTGCGGGAGGTCCTGCTCACGCCGGAGCCCGTCGCCACCGAAGGTCGGCACCGGTTCCGCCACCCCGAACCCGTCGAGGGCGACGACGACTTCGGTCGCCGTGGTGGCGGCGGGGGTGGTCGGGGCGGCGGCGGTCGCGGTGGGGGCGGTCGCGGCGGCGGCCGTCGCGGCGGCCAGGGTCAGGGCGGCGGCCAGGGGCAAGGCGAAGGCGGCGGCGATCGTGCCGAACGCCGCCAGCGTCGCCGGGAACGCATGCAGCAGCAGGACGACTTCGAGGGTCGTGGCCGCGGCCGGTTCGTCCGCGCAGCCACCGAAGACAACGACGACTGACGGGAGAGGACGCACATGACCGCACGACTGGACAGCTTGGGCTACGCCCGCGTGTTTCGGCACCCCCGCACGGGGGAGCTGGTGGTGGACACCGACAGCCTCCGTCGCGGCTCGTTCGCCGGGGCCGGCGCCGACTTCGGCGCGGCGGACGACGACGACTGGG
>CAIUDO010000768.1 GCA_903897935.1 uncultured Pseudomonadota bacterium | reverse complement strand
GCCCTGGGCACCGACCCCGCCGACCCGGACACCGACGGCGGCGGCGCGTGGGACGGCGCCGAGCTCGGGCTCGGCAACCTCACCGAGTCGCAGATCGGCACCGACCCCGCCGACCCCGACACCGACGGCGACGGCGTGGAGGACGGCGACGAGGTCCGCTTCGGCACCGACCCGCTCCGCCCCGACACCGACGGCGACGGGCTCGACGACGGCGAGGAGCGCGCCCTGGGCACCGACCCCGCCGACCCTGACACCGACGGGGGCGGCGCGTGGGACGGCGCCGAGCTCGTGCTCGGCACCGATCCCGGGGCGCCCGCCGACGACGACGACCCCGACGACGCCGACGCCGACGCCCTCACCGACGCCACCGAGATCGCGCACGGCGCCGACCCCGCCGACCCCGACACCGACGGCGACAGCCTCGACGACGGCGACGAGGTCACGCTCGGCACCGACCCGCAGCGCCCCGACACCGACGGCGACGGCCTCGACGACGGCGTGGAGCTCACGCTCGGCACCGACCAGGCGTGGCGGGACACCGACGGAGACGGCCTGCGCGACGGCGCCGAGGTGCTGCTCTACGGTACCTCCCCCCTCCTGCGAGACAGCGACAGCGACGGGCTCATGGACCACCAGGAGATCCAGACCTGGGGCACCGACCCTACCCGCGTGGACACCGACTACGACGGCCTGGACGACCCCGACGAGGTCACCGGCCCGGGCACCGACCCCCGCCGCGTCGACAGCGACGGCGACGGCCTCGCGGATCCCGACGAGATCACGGACGGCACCGACCCCACCCGCCGCGACACCGACGGCGGCGGGGTGGCCGACGGCGCCGAGGGCGTCGCCGGCACCGACCCGAGCACGCCCGCGGACGACCTCGACCCGAACGACGATCCCGACGGAGACGGCCTGAGCGCGCTCGATGAGGCCGCGCTCGGCACCGACCCGTCCCGGCTCGACACCGACGGCGACGGCCTCTACGACGGAGACGAGACGATCCGCTACGGCACCGACCCGCTCGTGAGCGACACCGACGGCGACGGCGTGTCCGACGGCGACGAGCTGACCCTCGGCACGTCGCAGCTCGACGCCGACACCGACGGCGACGGCGTGTCCGACGGCGACGAAGCGTCTACCGACCCCACCCGGCGCGACACCGACGCCGACGGGCTGTCCGACGGGGAGGAGCAAGCCGTCTACGCGTCGGACGCGCTCCGCCCCGACACCGACGGCGACCGGCTCGACGACGGCGAAGAGGCGCTTCGGTACGGCACCGACCCCCTCGCGACCGACACCGACGGCGGCACGATGCCCGACGGCGACGAGGTCGCCGACGGGCGGGACCCCCTCGACCCCACCGACGACGTCGACCTGCCCGTGGACGTCGACACCGACCTGGACGGCCTCACCGACGTCGAAGAGGGGCTGCTCGGCACCGACCCCCTGGTGCCCGACACCGACGGCGACGGGCTGCTCGACGGCGAGGAGGTCAACGACCTCGGCACCGACCCGCTCCTCCCGGACACCGACGGCGACGGCTTGTCGGACGGCGACGAGGTGAACAGCCACGGCACCGACCCGCTCCGCCCCGACACCGACGGCGACGGGCTCTCCGACGGCGACGAGGTGGACGCGTGGGGCACCGACCCGCTCGCGACCGACACCGACGACGACGGGCTCTCCGACGGCGACGAAGCGAACACCTGGGGCACCGACCCCACGGTCGCCGACAGCGACGGCGGCGGCGTCGAAGACGGCGACGAGACCGTCAACGGCACCGACCCGCTCGACCCCACCGACGACTTCCCGGCGGAGCCGCTGTTCGGCAAGTACCTGGGCGGCTGCACCGGGTGCGCCAGCGGGGCGCCGGCGCCGGGCTGGCTGGCCCTGCTCGGGCTCGTCGCGCTGCGCCGGCGGGTGGCCCGATGATCGCCCTGCTCAGCTCCTTCGCGCGCGCGCAGGACCCGACGCTGCCCGAGCTGAACGCCCAGGTCGTGCACCTGTCGATCGACGGCGCGACGACCCTCACCACCGACGACACCCACCTCGCCGAGAGCCTCACCGGCACCGTCCGGGTGATGGCGCTGTACACGAAGGACCCGTTCGTGTTCGAGCAGGCCGATGGCACCCGCGTCGCGTTGTTGTCGGACGTCGTGCAGACCGATCTCCTGGCCGGCTTCACGTGGTCGCGGGTGCGGCTCGGCGTCGACGTGCCGGTGTTCCTGGTCGCGAGCGGCGATCTCGGCGGGGGGGCCGGCCTGGGGGACCTCGCGCTCGACCTCAAGGCGGTCGGGTTGTCGCGCGACGACCTGCCGGTCGGCGTCGGGGTGACCGGGCGGCTGGCGTTGCCGACCTCCACCACCGTCGCACCGGTGGGGGGGGCGGGGTTCAGCTACGAGGTCGCCGTGGTCGCGGACGCCGCGCTCGGTCCGGTCGCCGCCGCGGTGAACGTCGGCACCCGCGGCACGCCCGCCCAGGCGCTCGACAACATCCTGGTCAATGACCAGCTCGTGATGCGCGGCGGTCTGTCGTGGGCCATCACCCCCGCGGCGGGGGTCGCCGCCGAGCTGTCGAGCTTGCTCGCCTACAGCGCTCCGTTGGCCAACCCGGCCGGCGCGCCCACGGAGTGGCTGGTGTCGGGGTGGGGCCGGGTAAGCCCGGACCTCGTCGTACGGGGCGGGGTGGGCGCGGGCCTCACCCCCGGGATCGGCTCACCGAACCTGCGCGCGCTGGTCAGCCTCGGCTACGAGCCAGGCCGCCCCGGAGACACCGACGGCGACGGCTTCGTCGACGACGACGACGGCTGTCCGCTCGACCGGGAGGACGACGACGGGTGGGAGGACGCCGACGGCTGTCCCGAGCCCGACAACGACGGCGACGGCCTCGTGGACGCGGCGGACCAGTGCCCGGACGAGCCGGAGGACCTCGACACCTGGCGCGACGACGACGGGTGCGCCGACCCCGGCGCCGAGGTCACGGTGCGGGTCACCGGGCCGAACGGGGAGCGCCTGGACAGCGTGAGCGTCGCGGTGTCGGCGGAGAAGCAGCGCTACACCGGGGGCGGCGAGATCATCCGCGAGCTGGCGCCCGGCGAGTACCGGGTCGTCGCGTCCGCCGACGGGTTGGCTCCGCTCGACGCGGCGTTCATGGTCGACCCGGGCCCGCCGCAGGTCGTCGACTTCAAGCTGCGCCCGAAGGCCACCAAGATCGTGGTGCAGCGCGACCGCATCGATCTCAAGGAGTCGGTGTTCTTCGAGGTCGGCAACGCGGTCATCAAGCCCGAGAGCTTCGGTCTGCTCGACGAGATCACGCAGATCCTCGTCGGATACCCCGAGATCGTGCGGCTGCGCATCGAGGGGCACACCGACACGCGCGGTGACGACGCGGCGAACCTGCGCTTGTCCGAGCTCCGGTCGGCCTCCGTGCGGCAGTACTTCATCGACCGCGGGATCGCGCCCGAGCGCCTGACCAGCGTCGGCTTCGGGGAGACCCGGCCGCTCGACCCGCGGGAGGTGCCCGAGGCCTGGGACAAGAACCGTCGCGTCGACTTCTTCGTGGAGCAGTGGCAGGACCGCTGAGGCATAGGCGACGAGACTTGGGGGCGCGGGCTTCCGCGTACGCCGTTCCAGGCCCGCGCAACCCGTCATAAATGCGTCGACATGCTGGATCACGACGCGCACCGCGGATGGCACGGCCGCGGCCGAATCCCCCACCTCGATCTCGGAGCGTGGCCGCAGGGTCACGTTTCGGCTCGCGGACGCGCTGCCACGCGACGTCGTGGAGCGATTGGGGCACGAGTTGGCCTGCTTGCCAGAAGCCGCGGCTGCGAACGCACGGAAGAAGGCGATCGACGCGTACATGGACGCCGGACACGGCGCTGCGTTTCTTGGTGAGCGGGCGGCCGGCCACGTCGTTGAGCAGGCGCTGCTTCACTTCGACGGCGACCGATACGACTTGGGTGCAGCCGGGCCTCCGTCAACCTGGCTAGCGGCAATTCTGGGCGCGGGGATGG
>CAIUDO010000767.1 GCA_903897935.1 uncultured Pseudomonadota bacterium | reverse complement strand
GGCGTGCTCGACGGCGTGACCACCCCGCTCGCCGGCGACGTCACCTCGGTCGAAGCGAGCCGCGACTTTGGCGGCGGCGGCATCCCGTTCGGGGAGGAGATCTCGTTCGATTGGCAGTCCACCAACTACGACGAGTCGTTCATCCAGATCCGCCGCGAGCGGGACGGCGTCGCGTACGAGACGGTGACCTGCAACACGACCGGCAACACGTCGTTCACCCTCGACGCATCCGTGTGGGATCTGCTCGACCCGGTGCTCACGGTCGACAAGAACTTCTTGTACGTCGGGTTCCGCAACGTGGACGAGGTGCGGGTCGACGCGGGCAACATCGTCGAGGTCGAGACCCGCGCGCTGCACGTGGTGGGCATCACGCAGCTTTGAGGGTGCTCATTCGAGCGGCTGCAGCCGGATGACCTCGTTCGCTGCGCCGTCGACGAACCAGATGTCTTCGAGCGAGCGCGCGCGCAGGCCCATCAGCGCGCCCGCGCCGACGCCGGTGTCCAGCGCGTCGATGAGCGCGCCGTCGGCGTCGAACGCGTGGATCACGCCAGTTGCGTGGTCGCCGACCAGCAGCACGCCGTCGACGAGCTCGATCCCGGACGGGAGCTCGATGCCCGCCGCCGCCCCGTCGATGAACACATCGAGCGTCGCGCCTTCCATCTCGTGGTGGTCGGTGCCCGGCTCGGTCGAGAACAGCGTGGCGCCGCGGGTGGCCGTCGAGGGGTCCAGGCGCCAGATCACGCCCGCGCCGGTGTCGGCGATGTAGAGCACGCCAGCGTCGTGATCGTAGACGAGGTGGGACGGAACGTCCGGCGTGCGACCGGCCATCTCCCCGGTCACGTAGCGGGCGGCGATGCCGTCGCTGTGGTCGTCGAAGCCGGGCCCGTGGTCCACCTGGAAGTCGTACCGCACGATCGAGCCGTCGTTGCCGTCGTACACCCAGTACACGTTCTCGACCTCCCACGCGATGCCCATGCACCACGGAGACTCGTGCAGCATGTCGAGGTGGCTGCCGAGGTCCACGTAGAACCCGTACAGATTGCTGAGGTAGGCGACGGCGTCCGGGTTGGACTTCCCGAAGATCTCGGGGTCGGAGCTCCACAACGTGGGACCCATGAAGTCGTCGCCGTGGGTGTGGCCGTCGTACGTGTTGTTGGTCTCCTGGCAGGTGCCGAACGTCGGCCAGTCGCTGCCGTCGTGCGTGACGGCCCCGAACGAGATCGACGACACCTCCTCCATGAAGTGGAAGGCGTACGGATCGATGATGTGCTCGGTGGCTTGGTCCGACGTGCCTGCGCCGCGCGCGATCGTGACCGAGTCGTCGGCGCGGTTGATGATCCACAGCTCGTCTTCGACCTTCGGGTTGAAGTCGAGGTCGCGGGGCACGTTGAGCCCGTCGGCCGCGGTGACGACGACCGTGCGGGTGACCGCCGCCAGGTCGCCCGTCCCGCCGCCCAACGCCGGCACGCCGACCTCGGGGACGGTCGTCGACGGCTCGGTGGACGAGACCGCTGCGGTTTCGTCGATCTTTCCGCAACCAGTGAGCGAAGCTACGACGGCGATCAGCGGGCCCATGTGTGCTCCAATGAGATCTCGGCTGCCGGCCATGTGCCCGGCCGGGAGGGCCGTCGTCCACATCCGCGCCGAGATGTGACAGGTCCCGACATCTTCAGCCGGTGACGCTGCGGGCGCCGCGCAGCACCCGACCGGGCAACAACCCCGTTGGGGCGCCGCGGTCGAAGGTCTGCACGCCCGACTTGAAGGTGGCCACGTACCCTTCGGCCTGCTGCACCAAGCGCCGGCCCCCGGCGGGCAGATCGTAGACTACCTGGGGGGTGGGACAGAACAGGCGGTCGTAGTCGATGAGGTTCACGTCCGCGAGGTACCCGGGGGCCAGGACCCCCCGGTCCCCGAGACCGTAGAGCGCTGCCGTCTCCGAGGTCTGCCGCCGGATGACGTGCTCGATGCCCAACCGGCCGCCCCGCGAGCGATCCCGCGTCCAGAACTGGAGCATGAACGAGGGCATGCCACCGTCACAGATCGCGCCGCAGTGCGCCCCGCCGTCGGAGAGGCCCATCCGAGTGCGGGGGTGCTGATGGAGCTGCTCCAGCAGGTCCAGGTTCCCGTCACTGTAGTTGAACAGGGGGAAGTACAACAAGCCTCGGCCGTCGTCGGCCATCATCGCGTCGTACGCGAGCTCGAGGGCGGACTGGCCGGTGCGCTTGGCCTCGGCGGCGAGGCTCGTCGCCGGATCGGGCTCGTAGTCGGGGACCGCGCCCAGTCGGTACATCTTGTGGAACGACTGTGCGACGAACTGCTCGAACGGGGTGAGCGCCCCTGGCTTCTCGGTGAGCAGCCGGGCGCGGACGTCTGGACGCCGCAACGCGGCGAGCTGCTCGTCCCACGGCTGGTCCTTCATCGCGAGGAACGTCGGGTGTCGGGCGAACGGGTGCGCGGTGATGCGCCAATTCATGAGCACGCCGATCGGGCGCCCGGCGACCTGGGCGACGAGCGGCACGTGCGCAGGCACCTCCTGCAGCAACGTCAGGACGCGCTTCCACAGGTCCGGCGCGAAGTCGAACTGGGACAGGTTGAAGCTGACCGGGCGCTGGATCTCGGCGGCCAGCTCGGCCATCCACGGCAGCTCGCTGGGGACCATCCCGTGCTCACACGCGAGCTGGTAGACGCCCTTGCCGGCCGCCGCGAGGGCCGCGCCGATGCCGAACAGCTCGTCGCGGGTGGCGAACGTGCCGGGGACGAGCTCGCCGTCGATCGAGCGGTGCAGCGACGTGCGCGACGTCGAGAAGCCCAACGCGCCCGCGTCGAGCGCCTCGTGCACCAACGCGGCCATCTGCGCGATGTCGTCCGGCGTGGCCGGCTGGTTGGCGGCGCCGCGGTCGCCCATGACGTACGCCCGCAGCGCGCCGTGCGGCACCTGGGTGCCGAGATCGATCGCGAACGACCGCCGCGCGAGCGCGTCGAGGTATTCCGGGAACGACTCCCACTCCCAGGTGATGCCCTCGGTCATCGCGGCGCCCGGGATGTCTTCGACGCCCTCCATCAGCCCGATGAGCCAGGGGTGGCGGTCCGGCGCGGCGGGCGCGAACCCGACGCCGCAGTTGCCCATGACCGCGGTCGTGACGCCGTGCCAGCTCGACGGCGACAACATCGGATCCCACGTGGCTTGCGCGTCGTAGTGCGTGTGCAGATCGACGAACCCGGGCGTGACGAGCAGGCCCGCGGCGTCGATCTCACGGCGCCCGCGCCCGACGGCGCCGACCGCCGCGATGCGCCCTCCGTCGAAGGCGAGATCCCCGGTGAACGCTGGCTTACCCGTCCCGTCGACGATCGTCCCGCCCCGAATCACTACGTCGTGCACGTTGACCCCTCGTGTCCGTCGTGTTTATATCGTGAACATGATTCATCCTATCAAACGTGACCGAAAGCGGCAAGTTCGACGCGAATTCCTGGTCGACGCGGCGATGAAGATCGTCGCGGAGAGCGGTCTGGACGGGCTCACGATGGCGCGCCTCGCGGACGAGGTGGGGGCGTCAATCGGGTCCACCTACCGGTACTTCCCCGGAAAAGCTGAGTTGGTCGCCGCGCTTCAGGCCGAGGCGGTCGCCCGGTTCGCGTCGCACCTGCAGGACGCGCTGGTGGCTCCGGGCGCGCCGACGGAGCGCGTCGCACGGGCGCACCTCGCGTACCTGACATTCGCCGACGCGGCGCCGGAGGTGTTCGCGCTCATCGACGCGAGCTTGTCGGAGCCGCGCCGGGTGCTGGACGACGCGGCGGCGGCGGCGGTGGAGGCGAGCCTGGAGCCGGTGTTGGCGGTGTGCGCGGCGACGATCGACGACGCGGTCGCGGCGGGCGCGCTCCGCCCGGGCGACGCGGTGGTGCGCACACACGCGTTGTGGGCGGCGCTGCACGGGGTGAGCCACTTCCGCAAGCGGGACGGACGGACGGCGGTGTCGTCGTCGCGGCTCGCGGAGGAGGTGGTGGGCACCATGCTCGCGGGGTGGGGGTTGGACGGTCCGTCGTGAGCGCGGCCCGACGTGCGCAGCGCGAATCGGACATGGACGCGGAGACTCGGGCTTCGGCGATTCGTGAGCGCGGTCGATGGCTCGTTCATCGTCTTCTAATGAAGATTCGCGCTCCGCCCAAGGCAGGGGACCTACATGGAGGGTGTACCCAGGAGGTCCAATGCGTATCCAACGGCCCCTCGCCGCGTTCGTCGGCTCGTTCGCTCTGTTGATGCTGGTGATCCAGCTCGTGCCGTACGGGCACGACCACGACAACCCCCCCGTCCGCGTAGAGCCGCGCTGGGACAGCCCCGCCACCCGCGCCCTCGTCGTCGACGCTTGCTACGACTGCCACAGCAACCAGACCGAGTGGCCGTGGTACAGCAACGTCGCGCCCGTCTCGTGGCTGGTGCAGAGCGACGTCGAAAAAGGTCGCGCGCTCCTTAACTTCTCGGAGTTCGATCGCCCGTACGAGGAGGCGGGCGAGGCCGCGGACGAGGTCCTGGAAGGAGAGATGCCGATCTGGTTCTACACGTGGCTCCACCCGCACGCGCGACTGGACGCCGCCGAGACGGCGCGGCTCGCCGCGGGGTTGCGGAATACGCTCGGCGCGGAGGACGCGTCGTGAGGGTGCTGGTCGTCGAGGACGAGAAGAAGATCGCCGGGTTCTTGCAGCGTGGGCTCGAAGAGGAGGGGCACCGCGTCACGGTCGCCGGCGACGTCGCGGGGGGGCGGCTCGCGCTCGAGTCGGGCGCCTACGATCTCGTGCTCGTCGACCGCATGTTGCCCGACGGCGACGGACTCGATCTCGTCCGCGCGCTGCGCCGTCGGAAGGACCAGACACCCGCGATCTGCCTGACCGCGCGCGACCGCGTCGAGGAGCGGGTCGCGGGGCTTCAGGGCGGCGCCGACGATTACCTCGTCAAGCCGTTCGCGTTCGACGAGCTGCTGGCGAGGATGGACGCCGTGACCCGCCGCGTGCGTGGGGCGGACGTGCTCGAGGTCGGGGACCTTCGCGTCGACGTCGGAGCGCGGCGGGTGACTCGGGCCGGCGCCGACATCCGCCTCACCGCGCGTGAGTTCGACCTGCTGCGGTACCTCGCCGAGCACAAGGGCAGGGTGCTCGGGCGCACCCGGCTGCTCGAGGCGGTGTGGGAGACCACGCACGATCCCGGCACCAACACCGTCGACGTGTACATCAGCTACCTGCGGTCCAAGGTCGACAAGGGCTTCGGGCGGCCGCTCCTCCACACCATCCGAGGCGTTGGCTACGTGTTGGAGGATCGGCCTCGGTGAGATCGGTCGAACGTCAGATCGCGACCCGCGGGGCCGTCGTGCTCGTGCTGTGCCTCGCCGGGGTCGGCGTCGGCACGGGGGGCGCGCTGATCGCGTCGGCGCGCGCTGCGTTGGACGGGGCGCTGCTCGCCGCCGCGCACGGCCACGCGCACCCCGACGAGCCGACGCGGTACGAGGTGGAGCACAGCGTCAACCCTGTTGATACCTGGATCGTCGTGCGAGATGACCCACGCGTGCCCGCGGAAATGGTCGACGCGGCGCTGGCGTCGGAGCGCCCGACCTTCGGCACCTACCGCGGCCACCGTGTGTTGTTGTTGCCGGCCGAGGCGGAGGTCGACCACCGGTCCCGCCACGTGCTCATCGCGGCGACGGCGCCCGGGGTCGATCCGGTCCGCGTGGTGCGACCGTTCGTCTTTGCGTACGCCGGGTTTGCGGCTGCGGTCGCTGGGCTGGGCTCGCTCGTGCTGGCGCGCACCGTCCGGGCCGCGTTCGTGCCGCTCGATCGCGCGCGGGCCGAGGCCACCGCCGCCCTGGCGCGCGGCGCCGGCCAGCGACTCACCGAGGCCGGCCCTGTCGAGGTGGTGGAGACGCTGCGGGCGTTCAATCGGTTGTTGGATCGCCTCGAGGCCGCGTGGTCCGCGCAGGCGCGCTTCACTTCGGACGCCGCGCACGAGCTGCGCACGCCCGTCGCATCGCTTCAAGGCGAGCTCGACGTCGCGCTGCGGCGCCCGAGGAGCGAGGCGGAGTATCGTGAGGTGCTCACGAGCGCGCGCCAAGAGGCTGGCCGGCTCGGGCGCATCGTCGGCGCGTTATCGGCGTTTACCCGTCTCGACGCCGGTGAGGCCGAGGCGTCTCGGGCCCTGGTGCGCGGCTCGGAGCTGGCGCAGCGGGTCGCGCGAACGGAGGGCGCCGCGGTGGAGGCGGCCGGGGGGCGCTTGGTCGTCAAGGTGCTCGACGACTTCGTGGCGTCGGTCAACGAGCCCTTGGTCGAGCTCGCGGTGGGCAACCTGCTGCGCAACGCGGCCCGCCACGCGACGGGGGCTCCCGTCGAGCTTCGGGTCGTCGCGAACGGGTTCGAGGTGCACGACGGCGGTCCAGGCATCCCCCCCGAGGAGCGCGAGGCCGTGTTCGTCCGCTTCGGGCGCGGGGCGCGCGCCCGCGGGGCCGATCCGGAGGGGCTCGGCTTGGGGCTGGCGTTCGCGGCGGAGGTCGCGCGGCGGCACGGCGGCGCGTGCACGGTCGGCGACAGCCCGCTCGGCGGCGTTTGTGCGTCCTGGACGTTCGGGCCGGAGCCTTAGAGGACTCCAAGGGTGGGCTCACGGCGGTCCAAGGTGCGGGGGGCATAGGGGATGTGCCACCAAGGAGGCACCATGGACCGAAAGCTCGCAGTCGCGTACGGAATCGCTGGGATCGCCGTCGCGATCGCCTTCACCGCCGTGCTCGTGTCGGGGGACACCCGTCACCCCGCGTTGGACGCGCCGCCGCCGCCCGCGGTCGCCGCCGCCACCCCCGCCGCAGAGGTGATGTACGTCGACGCGCACGGGCGCCCGCTGCGTGGGGACGAGGTCGCGCGCGCGGACGACCACGAGGAGGGCGAGGAGGGCGAGGAGCACGAGGAAGACGAGGACGACGAGGACGACGACGACGCGCGGGAGCACGAGGGCCGCTCCGACCGCGACGAGCGCCACGAGCACGAGGGCCGGGGGGACCGGCGCGGCGAGGCGCAAGATGACGACTGACGCCGCCGAGCGCGCCCGCGGGACCGTCGTCCTCGGGGGGCTGTTGCTGACCAGCCTCGCGATCGTCGCGGTCGCCGCCACGGACGCGCATCGGGCCGAGGTGGTCGCGGCGGCGCCCGCGCCCGCGCCGGGTCTGGTCGCCGCGCCCGCGCCGCGGCGCGTCGTGCGGGTGGTCCGATCGTCGAGGGCGTCGTGACGTCGCGCGCGCTCCGCGCGATGGGCTCGGAGTGGTTCGTCGAGGCGGACGCTGCGCTGGACGGCGTCGCCGCGCTGCTGGAGGCCTGGGAAGCGGCGTTGTCTCGGTTTCGTCCGCAGTCGTCGCTGTCGACGCTCAACCGGGACCGCGTGGTCGAGGACCCCGTGCTGGCCCAGGTCATCAGCCTGGCGATGGAGGGGTGGTCGCGCACCGAGGGCGCGTTCGACCCCCGGCTCGGCGGCCCCTTGGCCGCGCTCGGCTACGATCGTGACCTCGCCGCGGTGCGCGCCCCCGTGCCCCGCGCGGCGCCCTTGCCCCGGCTTCGTGTCGAGGTGGACGGCGCGCGCGTGCGGCTCGACGGCGAAGGCGACCTCGACCTCGGCGGCATCGGCAAGGGGTGGGCGGTCGACCGGCTCTACGAGCTCCTCCGACGCGGCGGGGCCCGCCAGGTCCTGGTCGACGGAGGGGGGGACATCCGCGGTGACGTCGGCGCCATCGGGGTCCCCGGCGGTCACGCGGCGCGCCTGCCCGGCGCCGTCGCGACCTCCGCCGCCGAGGGGCGCGCGTGGACGGACGCCACCGGGGCGCGCCGGTGGCACCTGTTGGACCCCGCGACCGGGGCGCCGGTGGTGGGCGCCCTGGCGTCCGCCACCGTGTGCGCTCCTACCGCGGTCGAAGCGGAGATCTGGGCGAAGGCGGTGTTGGTCCGGCCGGAGTGGATCGCTCGTCTACCGGCGACGGCCGCTCGGTTGCTCGTGGTCGATCGACGCGGCGACGTGTGGGTGACCCACGAATGGGAGGAGGCATGATCCCCTGGTTGTGGTGGTTTATTCGTGTCTCTGGTCTCGTCGCGTACGGCGCGACCTGGCTCGCCGCCGTGTTCGGCGTCATGCTCGGGGGGCGCGGCGCGGGGGGCCTCGCGCACAGCGCGTCCCTCGCGAAGCTCCACGAGCCGTGGGCCGTGCTCGGTGTCATCGCTGCGGTGGCCCACGCGGTCGGGTCGGTGGCGGCGCCCGAAGGAGGGATCACGCCGCTCGCCCTGGTCGTCCCGGGCGCCTCCACGACGCTTCGGGTGGCCGTCACCCTGGGCACGTTGGCGCTGTGGGGGGTCATCGCGCTGGTCGCGACGTCGTGGATGCGCGCCCGCGTCGGGGTGTTGGTCTGGCGCGCCGTGCACAGCGCCTCGTTCGGCGTCTTCGTGTTGGTCGCGGGGCACGGCTGGCTGGCCGGCACCGACGTCGCCGGGGGCGGCGCAGCGCGCGACGTGTTCCTCGCTACGCAGGTCGTGTTCGCCGCCGCCGTGGCGCAGCGCTTGGTGCTCGTCTGGGTCGAGGCGCCGCCGCGCGATCGCGCCGCCTGACCGTCCGTGGCGAGCGTGAGGGGCGACCGTTACCAGTCCGCCTCGACTCTGGGGGAGAGGATGGCGGAGACGGAACCGTCGGGCGCGTACGACCCGGCGGCCGCCGCGGAGCGGTGGTCCAAGGCTTGGAAAGACGCAGGGCTGTTCGAGGCGGATCCGGAGGCGCCGGGCGAGGCGTTCTCCATCGTCATCCCGCCGCCGAACATCACCGGCTCGTTGCACATGGGGCACGCGCTCAACAACACGCTGCAAGATATCCTCGTTCGTTACAAGCGAATGGACGGGTACAACGTGCTGTGGGTGCCCGGCACCGACCACGCCGGCATCGCCACCCAGTGGGTGGTGCGGCGCCAGCTCGAGGCGCAAGGCGTCGACTACCGGTCGCTCGGCCGTGAGGGGTTCGTCGAGAAGGTGTGGGCGTGGAAGGGCGTCTCTGGTGGGCGCATCACCCATCAGCTCGCCAAGCTCGGCATCTCCGCCGACTGGTCCCGCGAGCGCTTCACGCTCGACCCGAACCTCACCCGCGCCGTGTCCGAGCACTTCGTGCGGCTGTACGAAGACGGCCTGATCTATCGAGGCGAGCGCCTCGTGAACTGGGATCCGGCCGACCAGACCGCGGTGAGCGACCTCGAGGTCGAGCACGACGAGAACGTCACCGGCGAGATGTTCGAGTTCGCCTACCTGATGTCCGACGGCTCGGGCGAGATCGTCGTGGCCACCACCCGCCCCGAGACGATGCTCGGCGACACCGCGATCGCCGTACACCCCGACGATCCGCGCCACGCCGACAAGATCGGCAAGACGGTCGACCACCCGTTCCTGGACCGCAAGATCCCGATCATCGCCGACGCGATCCTCGTCGATCCGGCGCTCGGCACCGGCGCGGTCAAGATCACGCCCGCGCACGACCCGAACGACTTCGAGTGCGGGCTGCGGCACGACCTCCCGCGCGTCACCATCCTCACGCTCGACGGCAAGATCAACGACAACGGCGGCCCGTTCGCCGGGCTCGACCGGTTCGAGGCGCGTAAGGCGGTCAAGGCCGCGCTCGCCGAGGCGGGCCTCGCCCGCGCCGAGCGGCCGCACATCATGAGCATCGGCCGCTCGCAGCGGTCCGGCGCGATCATCGAGCCGATGATCTCGACGCAGTGGTTCGTGAAGATGAAGCCGCTGGCCACGCCGGCGCTCGAGGCGGTCCGCAACGGCTACACCCGGTTCGTCCCAAAGAACTGGGAGAACACCTACTACGCGTGGCTCACCGACATCCGGGACTGGTGCATCTCGCGCCAGCTCTGGTGGGGGCACCGCATCCCGGCGTGGTACTGCGCCTCGTGCGGGGCCACCCACGTCGCGGTCGCGGCGCCCGAAGCGTGCGCCACCTGCGGGGGCCTGTCGCTCCGCCAGGACGAAGACGTGCTCGACACCTGGTTCAGCTCGGCGCTGTGGCCGTTCTCGGTCATGGGCTGGCCGGAGCGCACCGCAGACCTGCAGCGCTACTACCCCACCACCGTGCTCGTCACGGCGTTCGACATCATCTTCTTCTGGGTCGCCCGCATGATGTTCGCGGGCATCCACCTGACCGGGACCGTCCCGTTCCGCGACGTGTACATCCACGCGCTGATCCGCGACAAGAACGGCGACAAGATGTCGAAGACGAAGGGCAACGTCGTCGATCCGCTCGAGACCATCGACAAGTACGGCGCCGACGCGTTCCGGTTCACGCTGTGCGCGTTCGCTGCGCAAGGCCGCGACATCTTGTGGGACGAGGCCCGGGTGGACGGGTACCGGCGCTTCTGCACGAAGATCTGGCAGGCGCTCCGGTTCTGCTTGATGAACGCCGAGGGCTACGATCCCGCGGGTCCGATGGACCCAGGGCCGTACGAGAACTGGATCAGCGCCCGCGCCGGGGCCGCGGTCGCTCGGGTGCGCGCCGCGCTCGACACCTACAAGTTCAACGACGCCGCCGGCGAGATCTACGCGTTCACGTGGAACGAGCTGTGCGACTGGTACATCGAGCTGTCGAAGGGCGCCTTGTACGGTGACGGGGTGCCGCCGGCGCGGCGCAACGCCGTCCAGCACGCGCTGTTCGAGTCGATGGCGACCGTCGCGCGCCTCGTCCACCCGATCATGCCGTTCCTCTCAGAGGAGATCTGGCACGCGCTGCCTGGTCGCAGTGGGTTCGTCGCGACCACGCCGTACCCGACGGTCGGCGCGTACCCGTCCAACGCCGCGGCCCTCGATCAGGTCGCGCTGCTGCAGGAGATCATCGTCGCCGTGCGGCAGATCCGCGGCGAGATGGAGCTCGCGCGTCGGGTCCCGCTGGAGCTGCACGTGCCCCCCGCGAGTGGTTGGATCGATGCGATGGCGCCGTTCGCGGTCGCGTTGTCCGACCTCGCCGGGGTCACGCTGGTCCCGCTGGCGGAGCGGCCGCGCGGCGTCGCCACCGCGGTGGTGCGGGGCGAGGAGCTGCTCGTGCCGCTCGCGGGCATCGTGGACTTCGCCGCCGAGGTGCGCCGGCTGGCCAAGGTGATCACGAAGGTCGAGAAGGACGTCGCGCAGCTCTCGGGTCGGCTGGTCTCTCCTGGGTTCCTCGAGCGCGCACCTCCCGAGGTGGTCGCCGAGGTCGAGGGCAAGGTGGCGGCAGCGCGCGCGCGGCTGGAGACGCTCGAGCGGTCGCGAGCGGCGCTCGCGGAGGCGATGTCGTGAACGTCCCCTCCCTCGTAGCCGGCGCGCTCGACGAAGACCTGGGTCCTGCCGGCGACATCACCACCATGACCACGGTCCCGCCGGGTGTGGCCGGCCAGGGCGTCGTGATCAGCAAGGAGGCCCTGGTCGTGTGTGGCCAGGACGTCGCCCGCGAGGTGGTGCGGCAGGTCGCGGCGCGGATCGGCGAGCCTGCCGAGTGGTCGCCGCTCGTCCCCGACGGGGCGTCTGTCGCGGATCGCGCGGTGGTGGCCCGGGTCGGCGGGTCCTACCGCACCCTGCTCATCGCCGAGCGCACGGCGTTGAACCTGATGATGCGGCTGTCGGGCATCGCGACGAACACCCGCCGGTACGTCGACGCGGCCGGCCCGGACGGCCCCGCCGTGGTCGACACCCGGAAGACCACCCCGCTGCACCGCGCGCTCGAGAAGTACGCGGTCCGCTGTGGGGGCGGGAAGAACCACCGGTTCGGCCTGTTCGACGGCGTCCTGATCAAGGACAACCACCTGGTCG
>CAIUDO010000766.1 GCA_903897935.1 uncultured Pseudomonadota bacterium | reverse complement strand
TCGCTCCGGGCGCCGCGATCACGGCGGCGGACGTGTTCGACGTCGACAGCGACGGGCTGCTCGACGCCGCGATCGCGTACGAAGACCAGATCGTCGTGCTGCGCGGGGTGCCGGGCGGCGGCATGACGCTCGCGGTCACGGCGTCGCGGCCGGGCCTGCCGGTGGTCGACGTCGCGGGCGGCGACGTGTCCGGGGACGGGGTGGCGGACCTCGTGGTCAGCTGGGGCGCGAGCGCGGCGGCGGCGGTGACGACCGGCACCACCGAGACCGGCGGCGCCGCGCCGTCCGAGGCCAGCGTCGGGGTGCTGGTGCACGACGGCCAGCTCGGGTTTCAGCTCGTCCAGGTCGCCTCGCCGGGCGCGGTGTCGTCCGTGACGGTCGGCGACGCCGACGGCGACGGCTTCGGCGAGCTGACCGGGCTCACCGAGCTGGGCGGGTGGCTGCGACGCACCGTGGCGGATGGGGTGGCGCAGCCAACGCTCACGGGCACGCCGGAGATCACGGACCCGACGGCGAGCATGAGCGCGCACTTCGACCTCAACGGTGACGCCGCGCCCGAGGTGTTCGTGGTCGCGCCGTGGGCGCAGGGCGCCGAGCGCCTGTTGACGGCGTACGACCTGTCGGGCGGCGTGTCTCGGCTTGAGGTCAAAGGGTTCGAGGCGCGGTATGGGTGGGCCGACGCCAACGATGACGGTCGCGACGACGTGTTCCAGGTCGAAGGAGACGGTCAGCTCGGCATCCTCAGCTACGACGGCGAGTACACCATCGGGATGGTCACGGTGCTCGACGACGTCGGCGTGCCGGCGGCGACCCACCTCGACGACGACGGCGTCGTCGACCTGCAGGTGGCGGGTCAGGCGGGCTGGTGGTGGCATGCGGGCACGTTCGACGAGGAGGGGCGTTGGCGGCCGGCGGTGAGCCCCGCGGTGTGGGCGTCGCTCACGCCCAGCGGGCCGTTGTCGCCGGTCTCGGCCGGCACCTCCGAGGTCGCGGCGATGGAGGTCGTCGGCGGGGTCGTCCACCTGATCGTGTGGGCGTGGGCCGGCGGGGACGCGTCGCGCACGCGGGATCTCGAGCTCACCGGGGCGACGGCGGGCGTCGATCTCGTCGGCTGTGACGGGGTCCTGTGGGCGTTGACCGACGCCGGGCTGTTCCGCGTGCAAGCGAACGACAACACTACGTTCTTGCCGTTGTCGTCGCCGGTCGCGGTCGCGTGTGGGGCGGCGCCGTCCGGGGGTGCGGCCGCGGTGGTGGACGCCGACACGGTGTGGGTGCTCGACAACACGCTCGCGGCGGTGTCGAAGGCCGACGCCGCGGGCGCGGTCGACGTCGCGATCGGCTCGGTGGCCGGCGAGCCTACGGTCGCGACGTGCACCGAGGCGGGGTGCTCGATCGTGGCGTGGCAAGACGGGTTCGTCGTCGGTGGGAGCGCGCTCGAGTGGCGCGGCGCCGACACCACGACGGCCCTTGCCGGCAGCGGCGTGGTGTCGGTGGGCGACGTCGACGGGGACGGCGCCGTCGATCTCGTCGCGATCCAGTCCGGCAACGGCGCGGCGGCGTGGGTGTATCGGGCGGCGCCGGGTGGGTTCGGCGGACCCGAGGTGTTCCACTACCTCGCGCCGCTCAACGGCCCGGCGGTGGTCGTCGACGGCCACCAAGACGGAAACGCCGACCTCGTGCTGTCGGGCGAACTCGGCATGTACCTCAGCGCGCCGCCCGGCTGATCGTCGAGGGCCCTCGCGGCCGGCGTTGTTGGCGCGCCCTCTAGCGCTCGGCGCCGCCGTGCCCTAGAACATGTTCTAGCGAGGGCAAATGGCGCGGTTCGACACGATCGTGGTGGGCGCGGGCTCCGCAGGGTGCGTGGTCGCGGGGCGGCTGAGCGAGGATGCGGGTCGCCGTGTGCTGCTGCTCGAAGCGGGCGGCGACGATCGCTCGATGTTGCTGCGTGTCCCTGGCTTCGTATCGATCCTGCACATTGTGCCGCAGATCAAGAAGACGCTCGATTGGGGGTACCGGCTGGAGCCGCAGGCGCACGCGCTCGACCGCACGCCCACCTACCCGCGCGGGAAGGTCGTCGGCGGAGGATCGGCGATCAACGGCATGTTGTGGGTGCGTGGCAACCGGGCCGACTACGACGGCTGGGCGGCGGGCGGCTGCGACGGGTGGGCCTGGGACGACGTCGCGCCGTTCTTCGAGCGCGGCGAGGACTTCGAAGAAGACGCGCCAGGGCGCGGCAGCGGCGGGCCCATCAAGGTGACGCGCGCGCGGGAGCCGAGCCCGGCGTCGTCGGCGTTCTACGAGACGTTGGCAGCCAACGGGGTCGGCGCCAACCTGGACTACAACGGGCCGCGGCAAGGCGGGGTGTCGTGGGTGCAGATGTCGGCCCGTGACGGCGTGCGGTACAGCGCTTCGGAGGGCTACCTCGTGCCGGCGCGCGCACGGCCGAACCTGGTGTTGGCGCAGCGGGCGTTCGTTCACCGGCTGCTGTTCGAAGGCGACCGCGTCACCGGGGTCATGTGGAGCGACAGCGCGGGAGAGCACGTCGATCATGCCGACACGGTCGTGCTCAGCGCGGGTGCCATCGGCTCGCCACGCATCCTGATGTCGTCCGGGGTCGGGCCTGCGGATGAGCTGCGCGCGCTCGGGTTGCCGGTGGTGGCGGACGCGCCGGTGGGCCGCAACCTGCAGGATCACCTGTTCTTTCCGCTCACCTTCCTCGCGCCGCGCGCCGGCCATCGAGGCACGCCGCTCCACTTCTTGGGGGGCATGGTCCAGCACGCGCTGGGCCGCGACGGGTGGTTCGCGCGGACCGTATTCGAGGCGATCGCGTTCTTGCGGCTCGCCGCCGGGGACGGCCCGCCGGACCTTCAGCTGCACACGCTCCCGTGGGCGTATCCGGCGCCGAACCAGGACTCGGGTGACCGTCCCTCCGTCGACCTCCGACCGGCGTTCACCATCCAGCCCACGCTGTTGCAGCCGAGGAGCCGGGGATCCGTGCGCTTGCGGTCCGCGGACCCGGCGGCGCCGCCGCACATCGATCCGCGGTTCTTGAGCGAGCCGGAGGACGTCGAGGTCCTGCGCGCTGGGATCGCCTGGGTGCGCGACGTCGCCCGGCAGGGGGCGCTCGCGACGGAGCTCGGCGCCGAGATCGAGCCTGGCCCAACCGCGACCGGGGACGCGCTCACCCGTGCGATCCAGCACCGGGCAGCGACCGTGTACCACCCGGTCGGCACGTGCGCGATGGGGTCCGGCCCGGGCGCCGTCGTCGACCCGCACCTGCGCGTGCGCGGGGTGGCGGGGTTGTACGTCGCCGACGCCTCGGTGTTCCCGACGTTGACCCGAGGTAACACCAACGCCCCGACGCTGATGGTCGGCGAGCGCTGCGCGGACTTCGTGCGCGCCGCTGGGGCCTGAACGACGAAGACCCAGCCTCGGCTGGGTCTTCGTGGGCGCCGAAACCGGCAAACCCGGCGGTCTAGCCCGCGACTAGCGCGGGACGCACAGCTCGGTGCCGTTCTCTTCGATCTTGATCGCGTCGATATCGTAGGCGCCCCAACGCTCCTTCTTGATCTTGTCGACGACGAACGAGCCCTTGATGAACATGCGGGACTGGGAGTCGGTCGCCTGCATCGTGAGCTCGAACGAGCCGGACGCGCTGCCGCCGACCTCGAGCACCGATCCGGCGTCGATCTGAACCCAGTTGTAGTGGAGCTCGCCCCAGCCATCCAGGCCCGACGCGATGCCATCCGGCGCCCGCCAGTCGTTCAGGTGCGCCTTCGGGGTGATCTCCCAGCCGACGGCCTCGATCTCGGACTTGGTGTCGGCCACGATGGTGTCGATGGCCTCGCCCATCTCGGTGAAGTCGGCGACGCCGTCTCCATCGATGTCCGCGGTGACCGGGTCGTTCTCGATGGTGTCGGTGTCCGGGTTGTCGTCGGCGGGCATCGCGAAGTAGAACAGGTCCTCGACGCCGACGTAGGTCTGGCCGAACAGGTCGCCGAGGGCCTCGTACTCCTCGTACGCGAACGGGTTGCCGTACCGAGCGCCGCGGATGAACAGCGTCTCTTCGCCGAACCGGGCCTCCGCGTAGCCTGCACGCCAATCGTTGGGGAGGAACCACGCGTCTTCAATGTTCGACGGGTTGAACTGGTACGCGCCGGCGTTCAGGTAGTACAGCGTGCCGTCGCCTTCTTCGATGTCTTCCGACCACGCGCCCAGCCAGTCGCCGTCGACGTCCTCGGCGGCGACGCTGTCACCGGAGCCGACGCACTCCTGCGGCTGGAAGTCCGGGTCGATAACGAACGCGAACCGGAAGTCGGAGCCGCCGACCGTGTGGTGGAAGGTGACGTGGAAGTCACCTTCGGTGGTGATGATGGCCTCGCCGCGCCACGGCTCGAGCTTCTGCTTGACGACGCGGAACTTGTCGCGGTGCAACCAGAGCTCGTACGCGAAGCGGGGCGCGCCGTTGCCCGAGTCGTCCCACGGGTTCGGCACCCACTGCACGAGCGGCTCGTCGTCGTTGCCGTCGAGCGGGATGCCTTCGTCGTAGATCGTGTGGTACGGCGCCCAGCACAGGTCGGTGAGGTACCCGGCGTCGTTCGGGTCCTCGAGCTCCTCGCCGTCTTCCGGGAAGAACTCGGCGCACGAGGTGCAGGAGCCGCCGAAGGCGTCCACGTCTTCGCAGGTGGCGTCGTCGCCGAGGACGCTGATCAACTCGCACCGGCAGTCGATCTGGAAGGTCTCGACGCCTTCGTCCGACGGGTCGCCGGAGGCGAGATCGTCGAAGTTCACCGCGTCGAACAAGATCGTGCGGCTCGTCGATTCGGCGAGGAACATGATGTACTCGCCTTCGGTGAGCTGCGCGTTCTGCGGGGCGCAGGCGGCGGCGCCGAGCAGCGAGAGGGCGGCGATTGCGTGACTATGCCGGAACATGCTGGACATCCAGTCTCCGAGCGCGGAGATGCGGCGCTGAAGGCCGCCCCGCGGAGGTCCCCTTATAGGCGACCGGTGGCGGTTCGGTCAATACCCAGGACGCTCGTTCGTCGCGTTGCTTGTTAACGTGCGTTCAGGGGTCGATTTCGTGGCACGCAGGCGGCGCCCCGTCCTCGGTGGGCGCGAGCGACGCGCGGGCGCCGATCGACCACAAGCCGGCCGCGAGCACGGCGGCGGCGACGAGGTGCCGCCCGGACGACGACATGTCCTTGATACGGCGGAGGATGCTGCCCGCCGCACCGAGCGCCGGAACCGTGCCCACGCCGAACGCGACCATGCTCAAAGCGCCGATCCCGGCGCTCCCCGACGCTACGGCGACCGCCAGCGCTGCCCAGAGCAGCCCGCAGGGGAGCAGGGCGGACGCCGCGCCGAGGACGGCCGAGGCCAACGCCCCGGCGTGATTGGCGTTCGCAGGAAGCAGCGCAGCGAGGCGGCGCGCGCTCGCGTCGGCCCACGGCACGTGCCAGGCGGGCGCGATTCCCGCCAAGCGGGCGGAGAACCAGACCAGAAGGGTGACCGCGAGCGCGGAGCCCAACCAGGGCGGGCCGGGCAGGACGGCGCCGCCAGCGGCCGCTACCGCGCCGAGGACGCCGTAGGTGGAGAGGCGGCCGGTGTGCCACGCGACGCCGTGACCACGCGCAGCGGACGCCGACGCGAAGCCCCCGCACATGCCGACACAGTGGGGGCTGCCCGCGAGGCCCGAGATCGCGGCGCCCCCGACCAACAACAGGGATGGGAGGATGGGGTCCATGAGCGACAACGGACAGCGAGGATCGTGCCAAAGGTCGTTCCGCCGTCTTCGGGGGGCGGAGCCGTACGCGGGCCCAATGCAACAGGCGGGCTGTGGGATCACGCACAGGCGCGCCGCGTTCCGCGCCCTCCAGTCGGGGCGTTTCGCCCGATCGCGTGGGTGTCGCCGTCGGTTGTGGTCGATGATGTCCGTCCTTCGCTGGTAATCGACGCAGGACGAACGTGGCACGCTCCCTGCAGCAGGCGCCGCCCCTGTTGGAGGTACGTGTCACATGTCGCCAAACTATGACGAGGCAGTCGTCAAGAAGTTCGCGACCGCGACGGTGGTGTGGGGGATCGTCGGGATGCTGGTCGGGGTCATCCTCGCCTTGCAGCTCGCCTGGTGGCCCGCGAACCTGGGCATGCCCTGGACCACGTTCGGTCGTTTGCGCCCCCTGCACACCAACGCCGTGATCTTCGCGTTTGGTGGCAACATCGTCTTCACGGGCATCTACTACAGCATGCAGCGTCTCTTGAAGACGCGCATGTTCAGCGACGCGTTGTCCAACTTCCATTTTTGGGGTTGGCAGGCGATCATCGTCTCCGCCGCGGTCACGCTGCCGCTCGGCATGACACAGTCCAAAGAGTACGCCGAGCTGATCTGGCCGGTCGACATCGCGATCGCCGTCGTGTGGGTCGCGTTCGCGATCAACTTCTTCGGCACCCTCGCGATCCGAAAGGTCGACCACCTCTACGTCGCGATCTGGATCTACATGTGCTTCGTGCTCACGATCCCGGTGCTGCACATCGTCAACAGCCTGGCGCTGCCGGCCACGCTGACGCGGTCGTACCCGATCTACTCGGGGTTGACCGACGGCCTCGTGCAGTGGTGGTACGGGCACAACGCGGTCGGGTTCTTCCTCACCACGCCGTTCCTCGGCTTGATGTACTACTTCTTGCCGCGGGCCTCGGGCCGCCCGGTGTTCAGCTACCGGCTGTCCATCGTGCACTTCTGGGCGCTCGTCTTCTTGTACATCTGGGCGGGCCCGCATCACCTGCTGTACAGCGCGCTCCCGGATTGGGCGCAGACGGCCGGCATGATCTTCAGCATCATGCTGATCGCGCCGTCGTGGGGCGGCATGCTCAACGGCCTGCTCACCCTGCGCGGTGCCTGGGACAAGCTGCGCACCGACCCGATCCTGAAGTTCATGGTCGTCGCGATCAGCTTCTACGGCATGAGCACGTTCGAAGGCCCGATGATGAGCATTCGCGCCGTCAACGGCCTCGCACACTACACGAACTGGGTCGTCGGGCACGTGCACTCTGGAGCGCTCGGCTGGGTCGGCATGATCACCTTCGCGGTGCTGTACTGGTTGTGGCCGCGCCTCTACAAGCGCGAGCTGTACAGCGTCCCGGCGGCGACCGCGCACTTCTGGCTCGCGACCATCGGGATCGTGCTCTACATCGTGTCGATGTGGGCCGCTGGCCTCACGGAAGGCCTGATGTGGCGCGCGGTCGATGAGGCGGGGCTGCTCCAGTACCCCAACTTCGTCGACATCGTGCACCAGCTCGACCCGTTCTACTGGATCCGGTTCCTCGGCGGCTCGATGTACCTCGTCGGTGCGCTGTTGTTGGGCTGGAACCTCGTCATGACCATGACCTCTGGCAAGCCCGAGGCCGCACCCGTCCCCGCACCGGCGAAGTAGGAGGCCACCATGGGAGACCATTGGCACCGTAGGTTGTTGGAAGGAAAGGCCGCGCTCTTTGCAGTCGTCACCACGGTCTGCATCTCCATCGGCGGTCTGGTTGAGATTGTCCCGCTGTTCCTCATCGAAGACCCGGCGGTGGCGAACATCGAGCCGTACACGCCGCTCGAGGTGGCGGGGCGCGACATCTACGTCCGCGAAGGGTGCTACGTCTGCCACTCGCAGATGGTGCGTCCGATGCGCGCCGAGACGCTTCGGTACGGCGACTGGTCCCGGTCGGCTGAATACGCCTGGGATCGCCCGTTCCAGCTCGGCTCGCGGCGCATCGGGCCCGATCTGCACCGGGTCGGCGGCAAGTACAGCAACGCCTGGCACTACGAGCACATGCTCGACCCGCGGGCGACGACCCCGGGCAGCGTCATGCCGCCGTACTCCTGGTTGGCGGACAACAAGGTCGATCCGGCCGACGTTCAGGCCTCGGTGGGCGCGCTCGCGAGCCTGGGCACGCCGTATCCGGACGACATCGTCGCGAAGGTCCCCGATCTGCTCGCGCAGCAGGGCGGCGCGATCGTAGCGGATCTCTCCACCGCGGGCGTAACGGTGGCTCCCGACGCCGAGATCGTGGCGGTGATCGCGTACCTGCAGAAGCTCGGGACCCAGCGCGGCAAGGCGCAGGTCGCGTCCGGGGGTGCCCAGTGAGCCCCATCGTTCATCAAGTCAGTCAGACCACGGACCTGGGCTGGGTGATGGGCGTGATGACCCTCGTGTTCCTCGGCAGCTTCATGGCGTGGACCTGGTACGCCTGGAACCCGAAGAACAAGGCGATTCACGAAGCGTCGTCCCTGCTCCCCCTCGACGACTCGGAGGCGTAAGATGGCCAAGGACCGCAACGAATTGCTCGGCCACGCCGAGGACAACGACGGGATCCAAGAGTACGACAACGCGATGCCCGACTGGTGGCTCGGTCTGTTCTTCTTCACCATCGTGTGGAGTGTCGGCTACGTCGGTTGGTTCACCTTCGGTGGCCAGTCGCAGACCGGCTGGTACGAGGCGGAGATGGCGCACGCGGCCGAGCAGTGGCCGCAGAAGCAGGCCAGCTTCGCGATGACGCCCGAGGCGATCGCCGCCGGCGCCGAGCTGTACGGCAAGAACTGTGTGGGGTGCCATCTCCCTGATCTCAGCGGCAGCATCGGCCCGAACCTCACGGACGACGTGTGGATTCACGGCGGCTCGCCCGAGGAGATCATGGCGGTCATCACGAACGGCGTGCCTGCGAAGGGCATGATCACGTGGGGACCGATCCTGGGGCCCGAGAAGATCAGCCACCTCGCGGCGTTCATCCTCTCGAAGAAGGGCACCGCGGCGGCGGCACCGGCTCCGGGGGGCGCGGTCGCGCCAGAGGCGGTCGCTCCGGAGGCGGCGCCCGCGGAGGGCGCAGCGCCTGCGGGTGCGGCGGCCCCGGCTGGCGAGGCCGAGGGACAGCGCCGCGAGCGTGAGGAAGAAGGGTAGATCCTGCGCTCCCCGCGCTCGGGGGGCCCTGCCAGTGCGAGGAGGCGGTCATGTTGGGGTTCAGTGGTAATCGAACGTGGGTCTACGCACAGTCGGTCCATGGTCGGTTTCAGAAGATCCACCGGGTGTCGGGCGTTCTCCTGCACGCCATCCTGTTCGTGACGCCGTGGATCCCGATCGGGGGCCACCCTGCGCTGCGCATCGACCTGCCGGCGCGGCGCATCTTCCTCCTGGGACAGACGTACAACGCCGGCGACACGTTCCTGCTCCTGCTGGTCTTGTTGCTGGCGGCGTTCTCGTTGTTCTTCTTCACCAGCTTGTTCGGCCGTCTGTGGTGCGGCTACGTCTGCCCGCAGACCGTGTTCCTCGAGGAGTGGATTCGCCCGATCGAGCGCTTGATCGAAGGCGATCGTACCGCCCGCATGCGCGACGACGGCAAGCCATGGACCGCGGGACGCCTCGCGCGCCGGGCCGCCAAGCTCGGGCTGTTCGCGGGCGTCGCGTTCGTGATCTCGATGGCCGCGATGAGCTTCTTCGCGGGCGCCCCCGAGCTGTGGACGCTGCAGGGGGGCTCGGTCGAGTACGCGCTCGTCGGGATCCTGTCTCTTGGTTTGTTCGCTGACTTCGCCTGGTTCCGCGAGCAGCTGTGCATCTACCTGTGCCCGTACGCGCGCTTCCAGTCCGCGCTGACCGACGACGAGAGCCTCGTGGTCATGTACGACCCCAAGAAGGGCGAGCCGCGCGGAAAGGACGCGGTGGCGACGGGCGGCTGCGTCGACTGCAAGAAGTGCGTCGTGGTGTGCCCGCAGGGCATCGACATCCGCGACGGGTTCCAGCTCGAGTGCATCACCTGCGGGCGCTGCATCGACGCGTGCGAGGACGTCATGCACAAGCTCGGGCACGAGCCGTTGGTCCGCTACGGCACCGAGGCGGAGCTGCGGGGCAGCAAGACGCGGATCATCCGCCCGCGAACGGTCGTGTACGCGTCGTTGCTCTCCGGCCTCGCCGCGGTCCTGTTGGTGTCGCTGACCGGTCGCGAGGCGTTCCAGGCGACGATCAACCGCGCGCCCGGCTCACTCTACACGGTCGACGACGACGGCATGGTCCGCAACACGTACCTGCTCAAGGTCACCAACAACGACGACGTCGTGCGCCCGCTCGAGGTGCGCGTCGACGGGCTGCCGGACGCCGTCGTCACGGTCGCGCCGATCGAGCTCGCGCCGACCGAGACGGCGATGGTGCCCGTCGTCGTGCGGATGCCGGTGCACGCCGACGGTGGGCGCACCTGGCCGATGACCGTGCACGTCGGAGCCCCTGGCGGCGACGGCGACGATCTCGCGCTCGAGACCACCTTCAAGACCCAGGACGAATGACGTGCCATCACGCTGGACCATCGCAATCGCTCTGTTCTTCGCCACGTTCTTGTCGATGAACGGGATCATGATCTGGGTCGCGGTGCGCGGCGCCGACACGATCTCACCGTCTTACACCGAAGCTACCCAACGGTGATCCGTGGTCGCAGGCATCGTCACCACAAGCTGCCCGCACTGCGGGACGTTGGTCGAGGGCGGCGGGTTCTGCTGCCCCGGCTGTGAAGCCGCCCACCGCCTCATCCACGAGGCGGGGCTCGGTCGCTACTACGCCGAGCGGGCGGCGCCCGCGAACCGCCCGGACGCGGCGCCGTCCGGGTTCGACCGCGTTCCGGTGCCGATCGACGACGACGGGCTGTGCACCGCGCGGATCGTCGTGGATGGGATGCACTGCGCGTCGTGTGTGTGGGTGACCGAGCACGTGGTGTCGGCGCTGCCTGGGGTCGCGTCGGCGTCGGTGTCGTACGCGAGCGGCCGGGCGACGGTGCGGTTCCGGCCCGACGAGGTGAACCTGGACCGCATCGCGCGGCAGATCGCGGCGGTCGGGTACCGCCCGCGTGTGCTGGGCGAGGAGCAGAGCCCCGACCGCGACCTCATGCTGCGGCTCGGCGGCAGCGCGTTCTTGGCCGCGAACCTGATGGGGCTCGCCGCGGTCGGCTACGGCGCCCGCGCGGTCGGCATGGAGGCCCGGTACGAGGCGCTGTTCGCGTGGACCCAGCTCGCGCTCGCGACCCCGATCGCGCTGTGGGGCGCGGGGCCGTTCTTGTCGGGCGCGGCGGCGGGGTTGCGGGCCCGCGTGTTGTCGATGGACCTGCCGATCTCTGTGGGCGTGCTGGTGATGTACGCGCACGGCTTGTGGGCCACGTTCGCCCGGCAGGAGGCGTTCCTCGACTCGATGGCGATGCTGGTGACGCTGCTGCTCGCCGGCCGCATGGTGGAGGCCCGGTCGCGGCGGCGCACGCTCGACGCCGCGACCGCTCTGGCCGCGTCGTTGCCGCGGGTGGCGCGACGGGTGGTCGGGGACGCTGTCACCGAGGTCGCGGCTGCGGATCTGGTCGTCGGAGATCGCGTCGCGGTCGGGGCCGGCGAGGAGGTGCCCGCGGACGGCGTGGTCGAGCGCGGCGCCGGAGAGGTCGTCATGGCGCTGCTCACCGGGGAGTCCGAGCCCGCGGTGGTGGGGCCGGGCAGCCGGGTGGTCGCGAGCGCGCTGCTCCGGGAAGGAGCGATCACGCTGCGGGTCGAGGCGGTCGGCGCCGACACCCTCGCCGAGCGCATGGGGGCGGCCCTCCGCGACGCTTCGGACGACGTCACGCCGTCGGCGGCGGACCACCTCGCGCCGGTGTTCACCGGCATCACCCTCGTGGTCGCCGTGATCGTGGCGGTCGGGTGGGGGATCGTCGCCGGGCCAGGCGTCGCGCTGGCCAACACCGTCGCGGTCCTGGTGGTCGCGTGCCCGTGCGCGCTCGCGCTCGCCCAGCCGGTCGCGGCGTCGGCGGGGCTCGCGGCGGCG
>CAIUDO010000765.1 GCA_903897935.1 uncultured Pseudomonadota bacterium | reverse complement strand
GGACGACGCCCCCCAGGTCGACGTGCTCGCGGCGCTCGCCGCGTGGACCTCCGATCCGTCCCTGCGCGCAGCCGCCCCGACGCGAGATCATGGCGTGTGCACCGCGCTCGACGTGCAGTCCTGGTACGCGGAGCGCGCGCGCGCCTGGCTCGACGCGCGGCCCGACCCCTCGCTCGACGATCACCAGGTCATCACGCTGTGGCTGGATCAGCTCGCCGACCTCAAGCGCGCACCGAGCTCGACGATCGGTCGCCTCGACTGGCCGACGAAGCGGTGGCTGATCGACCACGCGGGCAGCAGCGCGCTGCACGCGGTCTCGAAGCGGGTCGACATCGGCTATCACGAGCTCGGAACGGGCTACTTCGCGGAGCTCGACGCTGCGCTCGCCACGCCGCGGCTGGTCGACGAGGGCGCGGTCGCGCGGGCGTGTCGCGAGCCGCCGACGTCCGGACCCGCGCGCTTGCGGGGTGAGTCGGTGCGGGCCTTCGCGCACGACGTCAACGCCCGGTTCGACTGGGAGTCCGTGCGCACCGGGCCGCCGATCCTGGGCACGATCCTACGCTTCGACCCGTCGCGTCGCCGTCGCCGGGATCCAGACGGCGACTGACGCGGCTCACTCGGGCGCGCGACCCGCCCGAAGCGCCGCGCCGTACTTCGCCAGCTCGGGATCGAGCGGCACCTTCTCGTCGAGCACCACCTTCCGGTCGAGCAAGCCGGCGATCCGACCCTCCTCGACCCGCAGCCGCAGCTCACCCAGGCGGGTGCCCTGCGCCAACGGCCGCACCCACACGGCGTCCCGGGCGATGAGCGGCGCCCACGTCTCGCGCCAGGCCGACGCGTCTACGAACACGTCGACCCCGTCGATCGAGACCGCCTCGCGCCCCCGGGACCCGAGGTCGTACCCCAACACGACCACCACCTCGACCTGCCGGGCCAGCTCGGGCACGGCCTGGACCAGCGCGTCGATCGGGTCCGACCAGCTGTACCCCTCCGGGACGGTCCCGATCCGCCCGGGCGATGACACGCCGACGACGCCGATCTTCAGCCCGCCGCGCTCGACGACGCGCCACCGGTTCGGCGCCGGACGACCCGCCGCCTCGAGGTTCGCCGACACCGCGACCTCCGGGAACGACGCGCCCGCGAGGTACCGCAGGTCGCGCCACCCCACGTTGAGGGCGTCCCACCCGCCGTCAACGAGGCCGCGCACCATCCACGCGTTCGCGCGCTGCACCTCCATTGACTGCTGCCCGTTGCCGTCGGCGTCGTCCGCGAGCCACTCACCCGCGTCGACCAGCAACGACGGCGTGGAGACCGCTGCGGCGTCGGCGTAGCGCGCGACACGCGCGACCCCGCCGCGGGCGCCATCTTCGCAGCCACACCCGTCGAACATGCCGGCTTGCTCGGCGCCGTACAAGATGACGAGGTTGGCATCGTCCGGCGCCGCTAGGCGCAGCTTGAGCGGTCCGTAAACCGCTGCTTCGTGCATCGCTTCCGTCGGCGCGGCCAGCGGGACCACCGGCGTGGGCGCGCACCCCACGACGAACACCGCCGCTGCGTTAAGCCACCAAGACCCGTTCGGAGACACCGTGGCCATCCTTCGCGTCGCCCAGCTGGGCCACCCCATCCTGCGCCAAGTCGCGGCGCCCGTAAAGCCCGAGGATCTGTCGTCCCCCGAGTTCCAGCGCCTGTGCGACGACATGCTCGAGACCATGGATGAGTACGACGGCGCAGGGCTCGCCGCGCCGCAGGTCCACGTGTCGTTGCGCGTCGTCGTGTGCGCGCTGTCGCGGGAGCGTCCGGCCGAGTTCTTCATCAACCCGGTCATCACCCCGCTCACGGACGAGCTGTCGGCGTCGTACGAAGGTTGTTTGTCCGTCGAGGGGTTGCGCGGCCGCGTCGAGCGCCCGAACCACGTCCGCGTGGAGGCGTTCGACCGCGACGGGTCCGCGAAGGAGTACGTGCTCAAGGGCTTCCCCGCGACGGTGATCCAGCACGAGTGTGATCACCTCGACGGCGTCTTGTACATCGACCGGGCCGACCCGCGCTCGTTGGCGTTCTTGGCGGAGTACCGCCGGCACGGCCCGCTGGTGACGAACCCGGAGGACTACGACGACGACGAGGAGGGTGAGGAGTACGAAGGCGAGGACGACGACCTCGACGAGGAGATCGACGACGACCCCAACGACCCGACCGACGAGGACACCCGCTGATGGGCCTCTTCTCCTGGTTGTTCCCCAACCCCGAGACCCGCCTCGCCCGCGCGCGGGCGCTCGTCGACGAGGGCCACCCCGCCGCCGCGCTGGACGAGGTCGCCAAGCTGGACGGCCCCGAGGCCGACGGCGTGCGGCGGGTCGCGCGCGCCGCGCTCGCCCAGATCAACCTCGACGCCGCGATCTCGTGGGCAGAAGCCGGTGATCCCGAGCGTGTGCGCGCCCACCTCGAGCTCGCGCAGGACTACCTCGACGGCTCCGACGCCCCGCTCCGCACCGCGAGCAACACCGTGCGCGCGCTGTTCGCCAAGCACGAAGCCGCCGCCGCGGCCGCCGCCAGGGAGAAGGAGCGCAGGATCTTCGGGGACATCGGCGGCGCCGTGCCCGACTTCGGCGACGAAGACGACGCGCGCGCGAACCGCATCGCGCTCATGGTGGAGGGCTACCCCGAGACCCTGCGGCCCGGGCTCGCCGGCCTCGGGGCCGCGTTCGCCGACGCGGTGCTCGCGCTGGACGACAACAAGCCCGACGTCGCCTTGCTCGCCTTGCTCGCCTTACCCGACGACGCGGCGCCCGTGCAGTACGAGCGCGGCCGCTGCGCCCTCGCGCTCGGCGACCCCGCCGCCGCTGCGCGCGCGTTCCAGACCGCCGCGATCCGGGCTGGGGGCGACTTCAACGGTCCGAACGGCCACACCGCCGTGCTGCGCGCCGAGTGCCTGGCGTCGACCGGTCGGATCCCAGAGGCGGTGACGGTGCTCCGCCACGCCCGGGCCACCGAGCCCGACGTCGGGGGGCTGTTGTACGCCCACCTCCTGTACGGCACGCGCGCGCTGCCGGAGGCCGAGCAGGTGATCCGCGATCTGATCCGGAAGCACCCGAAGGAGTCGCAGCTCCACCTGCTGCTCGCGCGCGTGCGCCGCGCGGGGGGGCACCTCGTCCCCGCGATGCGCGCGCTCGAGGTCGCGCTCGAGTCGTCGTGTGAGCACCCGGGCGGCAAGTGTGGCACGCGCCCGCCAGACGCCGCGGTCGTCCGCCTGCTCGCGGGATCGTACCTGGAAGCGGGCACCGATCAGGCGCGCGCCACCGAGCTGCTCGACATGCTGGAGCGCTTGCCGGCCCCACCAGCGTCGTGGGAAGACGCGTGGCTCGACGCCTGGGTGGCGTGGCGGTCGGGGGCAGCCGATGGCATGGACCGCCTGCGCGCCGCGCTCGCAGCCGCTCCACCCGAGGAGCGCGCGCGGTTGCCCCAGATCGAGGCGGCGGCGCGTGCCTGACGCCGACCACGCGGCCGGGCGGCCTGGGTCGGCGCTGACCCGTCACGCGCGCTTCCACGCCGTCGCGGCGGCCCGCTTGTCGATGGTGCAGGTCGCCGTCGAGGCGGTGTTCCATCGGCACAACACGTCGGCGATCCTCCGCACGTGCGACGCGATGGGCGTGCACCGGGTCCACCTGGTCTCCGACCGGTTCGTGCCGGGGCGCGGCGCCGCGCGGGGGGCGGAGCGTTGGATCGACCTTCACACACACCTGAGCGCCACGTCCGCGATCGAGGCCATCCGAGCCGACGGCTGCGCGATCTGGATCGCCGACCTCGACGAGCGCGCGCAGGCGCCCGAGCACGTGCCGCTGGAGCTGGGGCGCCCCGTGTGCGTGTGGGTCGGAGCCGAGGTGCTCGGCGTCGGCCCCGAGGCGAAGGCCGCGGCCGACGGCGTAGTCTCGCTGCCGATGCACGGCTTCGCACAGTCCCTCAACGTCTCCGTCGCCACCGCGATGATCGTGCGGTCGCTCACCGAGCGGGCGCGGGCGCTGGGCCCAGGCGCGCTGCTGCCCCCCGCGGAGCGACGGGCGCTGCTCGAGGGGTGGCTCGCGCGGGACGCAGCGATCGAAGCCGGGATCGAGGCTCGGGTCACGGGCGACGGGTCGTAAGACCGAAGCCTTCATCGGGCCCGACTCGTGCCGGCGCGGCCCCGCCGCTCACCAGGTCGCGTCGACCGGCAACGCGAGCGGCGTCGGGCGCGGCTGGTCCTGCGGGGGACCCGCGTCGTTCCACCCGTCGTTCCAGCCCTCGTCCGGCACCCACCCGTCGACATCCGCGCCACGGTACGTCGCCTCGTCGACCCAGTACCCGTCGATCCAGGTGTTCCCGTCGAACCAGCCGGGCACCCACACCTGCCCCGGACGGTCCTCTTGCGGGACCCAGGTCCCGGCGTGGAACACGCCCGACGCGTCGTAGTACGACGACATCCACACGAACCCCGGCCGATGCTCGGGCCGCCAGAACCCGTCGACGAGCGTCTCGCCGTCCCACAGCCCGGGCTCCCACACGTAGCCCTCGGGCGCGGGCGTGCCCGGCGCCCAGTACCCACGCGTATACGTGCCATCCGGCAGGTAGCCGCCTTCAACCCAGGTCCACGAGCCGTCGTCGCGGGTGTTCAGCCGGTAGTAGCCCTCGACGTAGACGTCGCCCTCCCACCAGCCGGGCACCCAGACGTACCCCAAGGGCGCGCTGCGCAGCGGCCGCCAATGCCCGGGGACCCAGACCGCGCCCATCCAGTAGCCGGGCAACCACACGAACCCCGCGCGCGGCGGCGGCGCCCACGCCACCGTCCACGGGCTCACCACGAACGCGAACGACACCACCGCGACCGTCGCGAACTGGTACCGGTAGTACGGGTGCACCCACCAACGGCCGTAATAGGGCCGGTACCACCAGCGCCCTGGCGGCCCGAACGCCGCGTGCGGGCTGCGACGCACCGACCACACGACCGGCCGCGCGTAGCGGTGGTCCGGGCCGAACACCGTGGCCGGGCGACGCGCCACCGCCGGCCCGTCGTACGGGCGGTTCGCGCCCACCGGCGCCCCGCCGTGCACCACGCGCGGATCCGGGGTGTGCCCCGCGACCCCCGACCCTCCCGGGCGCGGCTCCCCTGCCACCATCGGCCCGCCAGGCTGGGACGGGCGCTCCGGCGGACGCGGCGACACCCCCGCTGGCGCCGCCCCCCCCGACGGACCCGACGACGACGCCGACGTGATGGGCCGCGACGCCGGGGACCCCGATGGCGGCGACCCAGCCGGCGACCCGGCCTGCGGCGACCCGGCCGGGGGCGACCCCGCCTGCGGCGGCGCCGGGGC
>CAIUDO010000764.1 GCA_903897935.1 uncultured Pseudomonadota bacterium | reverse complement strand
GGTCGGTTCCGCTTGTTGGCGCGCGTCGGCGCCGGACGCAGCGCCACCGCCTGGACCGCATGGGATCGCGGCGCACGCGCCCAGGTCGCGGTGCGCGTCCTCCACCCCCACCTCGCCCGCCAGCCCGGCCGCACCCGCGCCTTCCTCGCCGGCGGGCGCCGCGCCGCCGAGCTCGGCCACCCTTCGTTGCTCGCGCCGGTCGCCAGCGGGCAAGCCGGCGCGCTCGTGTGGGAGGCCGTCGCGCCCCTCGGGACGTTCGTCGCCGCCGATCCATGGTCCGCGCTGCAGGCCGCGCTCGAGCTCGCCGACGCGTTGGCGCACGCCCACGGTCGCGGCGCTGCGCACGGCGCCGTACGTCCGAACAACGTGATGCGCGACCCGAGCGGCCGCGCGGTGCTGGTCGACCTCGATCAGGGCGCCGCCGCCGACGGCACAGTGTTCGACGCCCCGGAGCGCGCCCCCGACGGATCCCCCGCCGCGTCCGCCGATCTATGGTCCCTCGCGATGACCGTGATGGCGCTCGTGGCCGGGCGCGCGCCGGGGCTCGGCGTGCTGCGGTTCCCCGAGCGTGAGGTGGGAGCGCTGCCGCTCCCGGCGTCCGTCCGGGCAGCCCTCCTGCACCTGTTGTCGTGGGAGCCCGACGCCCGCGCGTCGGTGTCGCTCGGGGCGGTGCTGCGCGGAGACCTCGACGTCGTCCGGGCGCTCGCCGACGCGGCGATCGTCGCAGGTCGCCTGGACGTGGCGATCACCCACCACGAGCAGCTCGCCCGTGCCGTCGATGACCACGAGCGGCCGGCCGTGCTCGAGCGCATGGCCGAGCTGCACGAAGCGCGGGGATCCACCGACCTCGCCGCAGCCGCCTGGGCCGCGGCCGCCGCCGCGGTCGCCCCAGCCGACGCCGCTCCGCGCATCGAGCGCCTGCGCGTGTTGGCGACGACCCCCGGCGCGGTCGCCGCCTTGCTGCGCGCCCTCCGCGGTGAGGTCGGCCGTGGTGATCGCGCGCACCGCGCCCGCTTCAACGAGGCCCTCGCGAACGCCCTGCAGCGGGCGGGGGACCGGGCCGGCGCCTCGACCGCGTGGCGCGACCAGCTCAGCCTGCACGAGACCCCTGCGCAAGCGCTGGCAGCGCACCGCGCCCTCGCCGCGCTCGCCCGCGAAGACGGCGACGTGCCCGCGTATGTGGCGCACACAACATCGCTCCTTCCACATTTGTCGCCGGAAGACCGCGCGGCGGGCTGTCGCGAGCTGAGCGCCGTGTTGCGGTCGTCGGGCAGCCTCGACGCGGCGCTCGAGTGGACCGAGCGAGCGGTCGCGCTCGTCGGCGAGGCGCACCCCGACAGCGTCGCGGCGCTGGATCAGCGGCTCGAAGACCGCGCGCGTCGCGGCGAGTGGCACCACGTGGTGGCGCTGCTCGAGCTCAAGGCCGGCCCACAAGACCGAAACACCCGCGTCCGCACCCTCCTCCGCGCCGCACAGATCGCGCGCGCGACCGGGCTCGACGCGACCGCGCAGCGGGTGCTGCGCGTGCTCACGACCGAGGCGCCGTCGTTCGCGCGCGCGCTGCGGGCACACGCCAGAAACAACGTAGCCTACACGATGATCGACGCCACGGAGCCGCTGGCTGTCGACCCGGAGCGCGCGGCGCTGCTCGAGCGCCTGTGTGCCGGCTACGATGACGTCAACGTGTCGGGCGTCGAGGCGCGCGAGCGCTCGGCCGACCGCTTGATGCTCGCGCGGCGCCTCGTCGCGGCCGGCCGGTGGGCGGACGCCGTCCCCCACGTCGACGCCGCGCTGGCGCTCGCCCCGGCGAACGTCGCGTTGTTGCGGTTCGCCGGTCCGTTGTACCTCGACGCCGGGATGATCGAGCGGGCCCGACACTGCGGCGCGCAGCTGCTCGACATCGGATACGACCCCGAGCACCCCGCCGACCTCGGCCGCGCGACGTCGTTGCTCGGCGACCTGGACTGGGCGAGCGGGTACCTCGCCGCCGCCCGCGAGCGGTTCCAGGAGGTCATCGACGTGGCGCCGGAGCGCGTCGACGCGTGGTGGGGCATCGCGCGCACCGCGCTCGCCGCGCGCGCTACCGGGGATCCGTCGACGGAACGAGTGCCCTGGCTGGTCACGCCCCCGCCTCGGTTGACAGGGTACGAAGCCGTCGCGCGGCTGCTCGCCGCGTTGATCGAGCCGGCGGCGCTCACCGCGGTGCTGCACGCCGATCCGCTCGGTGAGCGGCTGTCCGCGGTCGCGACCCACCCGCTCCACGTCGCCCTGGCCGTGACCGAGCTGCTGCGTCGCCGCGGGCTGATCGACGGCGATCTGCTGTCCGCGCTCGCGGGCCGGCACCCCGCGTGGGCGGGTGCAATTGCGATCACGCGCGACCTGCTGGCGGGCGTCGACGTGCCCGACGCCGACCAGGCGCTGCTGTCGTGGACACGTGGAACGAAGGCGGATCTGGGCGCGCGAGACGTTCACGCGGCGCGCCCGCTCGACCTCCCCGCCGACGGGCCCGGCGCCCCGGCTCCTCGTCGGTCGGTGGTGCCCGCGCCGCGCGCGGACCGGGCGACGGTCGCCGCAGGGTCCGCGCTGCGCGACGCGATCCAGCGCGCGTTCGCGGCCAGCGCCGCGCG
>CAIUDO010000763.1 GCA_903897935.1 uncultured Pseudomonadota bacterium | reverse complement strand
GTAGACGGATGACCGCAGGTCGTCACAGTCTCCGTCGAGGACGGTGTGCCCGGCGGGGGTGACGCCATCACACGTAGTGACGATCGGACCAAGGTCGTCGCCGAACCCGTCGCGGTCGTCGTCGGGGTAGTAGTCGGTGTACACCACCGCCTCGTCGATGGATCCGTCACAGTCGTTGTCGAGCGCGTCGCACGCCTCGGGGGCGCCCGGGTACACGGTGGGTTCGTCGTCGTCGCAGTCGGTGCTGTCCGGGCTGTACCCGGACGGGGCGAGGCCTTCGCACGTCGCCAGCGTGCCGCCGTCGGCGGCGCCGACCCCGTCTCCGTCGGCGTCTTCGTACCAGGTCTCGAGCAGGTCCTCGTCGACGCCGAAGTCGCAGTCGTTGTCGACGCCGTCGCAGACCTCGAGCGCGCCGGGGTACGCGGTCGCGTCGGCGTCGTCGCAGTCGTCGGGGCGATCGCTGGTGTTGGGCGGCGCCGCGCACGCCTGCACGAACACGGCCGGGTCGCCGTACGTGTCGCCGTCGGCGTCCGTCCACCACGTGGCGACGTCGACCGCTTCGTCGTCATCGGCGACGCCGTTGCAGTTCGCGTCGACGCCGTCGCACAGCTCGATCGCGCCCGGGTTGATCGCGGGGTCCCCGTCGTCGCAGTCGCCGGTCTGTTGCACGTAGCCGGGCCCGCCGCAGCCCTCGACCGCGCCCTCCGGCGCGCCGTAGCCGTCGTCGTCGCTGTCGAGCAGCCAGAGCTGGGTGCCGGAGCCGTCATCGACCGATCCGTCACAGTCGTCGTCGACGAAGTTGCAGATCTCGTAGGCGCCCGGGTTGACGCCCGCGTCGCCGTCGTCGCAGTCACCGTCGATCAGCGCCTGGCTGTCCGCCGGGGCGCACGCCTCACCGTCGGGCGCGTCGCCGTAGCCGTCGTGGTCGCTGTCCGTGAAGACGGGGACGGGCGCGCCGACCAGCGGGTTGTCGTCGTCGCAGTCGACGTCGGCGCCGACCCCGTCACCATCGAGGTCCTTGCTGGGCGAGCACGCGAACAACACGGCGAGCAGGAACGACGTGCGCATGGCACCTCCGCGCGCGAGGATAGCGCACGCGGGGATGCGCTGCGCGCCGTGTTCAGCCCGAAACCGGGTGTAATAGGGGGCCGTCGCGGGTGGGCGCGGGCTGGGGGTATCTTGGCCGTGCCGGGAGACGCGATGCGTTGGGGACTGTGGCTGCTCGGGTGGTTGACCGCCGCTGCTCCTGCGTGGGCGGGCGACGCGGGCGCGCTCGCCGACGAGCTCAGCGCGCTCTACGACGACGGCGCGTACGGCGACGCGGTCGCCCGGGGCGAAGCTGGGCTCGCGGAGGTCGCGGCGGAGGCGACCCCGGCGGAGCTGTCCGCGGTCAAGTTCCAGCTCGCGCTGAGCCACCTGGGCGCGGGCGCCTACGATCGCGCCGCCGAGCTGCTCAGCGACGTGTGGGCGTTCGAGAAGGAGACCCTCGGCGCCGAGCACGAAGACCCCCACATCACGGCACGGTCGCTGGCGCGGGCGCTGAACGGCCTCGGCGACGTCGGGGGCGCCGTGCTCGTGCTGGAGGGCACGCTCGCGGCGTCCTCCGTGCCCGCCGACCGCGCGTCGTCGCTCGTCGAGATCGCGGACCTCTACGTGCGCGAGGGGCGCGTGCCCGACGCGATCGCGGCGCTCGACGAGGCGACCACGCTGCCGCTCGACGACGACGACGCGTTCAAGGTCGCGCTGGCCCGCGTCAACGTGTCCCTGGCCAGCGGCGCGCTGGACGCGGCCCGGGACGAGGTCGACGACCTCGTCGCGCACGCGGAGTCGCTGGACGGGCCGATGGCGCAGAACCGGCTCTGGACCGCGCTCGACACCGCGGCGACGGTCGCGCAGCGCGCCGGGGACGTGAACGGCGCGGTGGACCTGCGGCAGCGCGCCCTCGACGAGCGCCGGGCGACGCTGGGCGACGAGCACCCCGACGTCGTCACCTCGATGGGCAACCTCGGCATGAGCTACATCGCGGTCGGTGACTACGCGCGCGCCGACGCCGCGCTGCAAGAGGCGCACACGCTGGCGCTCAAGGTCCTCGGGCCCGATCACCCGAACATCGCGACGCTGTCGTACCACCGGGCCACGGTCCGTCGCCGGCAGAACGACTGGGCGGGGGCGTTGCCGCTCGACGAGGAGGTGCTCGCGGCGCGCATCCACCTGTACGGGCCGGATCACGCGCTGGTCGGCCAGGCGCTCGTCGCCTTGGCGGAGGACAAGTCCCGGGTCGGGCGGGCCGAGGAGGCGATCGCCGACCTCGAGGAGGCGGAGCGGATCTTGGCCGCGCTGCCGGTGGCGAGCCCGGTCCAGGGTCAACGGCGGGTCGCGCTGGCGCGCGCGCTGCGCGAGGTGGGGCGGCTCTCCGAGATGGAGGCCGTGATGACCGAGCAGCTCGACGTGCTGCGCGGGGTTTCGCCCCGGTCGCCCGAGGTGTGCGTCGCCCTCGTCGAGCGGGTGCGGGCCCGGCTGATGTTGTACGACCTCGAGGGCGCTGAGGCCGACCTCGCCGAGGCGCTCGCGATCGGGGTCGAGGTGTGGCCGGCCGACAACCCCAACCTGGCCGCGTTGTACCAGCAGAGCTCGATCCTGCTCACCCTCACCGGGGACGCCCATGGCGCGGCGCGCGACGCCGAGCGGGCGCTCGAGCTCGCGCGCGCGCGCTTGGGGGATCAGCACGAATTCGTCGCCAACAGCCTCGCTGCGCTGGCCAACGCGAAGCAGGAGCTCGGTGATCTCGTCACCGCGCGGGTGTTGCGCGACGAGGTGGTGCAGATGCGCCTTTCCGTCGCGCCGAACTCAGCCGAGCTGCCGACCGACATGGTCAACCTCGCGGCGACCGACCTCGAGCTTGGAGACGGCCTCGTGGCCCTCGCCCTCCTCGATGACGCGTCGGCGCACGCGGAGCGGGTGTGGGCCCCGGGCCACCCGAATTGGCGCGTGTTGGCCAATCGGCGATGCTCGGCGTTCATGTTGCTGGATCGCACCGACGAGGCGGTCGAGGCCTGCGGCGACGCCGTCACGGCGTGGTCGAACGCCGGGAATTGGACGGACGACGGCTACCCGCACAGCGTCGTGTCGTACGTGCACGCGCTCGCGAAGGCTGGCCAGCTCGACGCCGCGAGCGCCGACCTCGTTGCCCTGGAGGAGCGCCTCGCCGCCGGACCGTCGCGGCCGTCGCTTGAGACGAGCGTGCTCACGGCGCGCGTCAGCCTCGCCGCCCGACGCGGCGACTGGGGCGCGGCCGTCGCGGTCATCGAGGCGGCGCGCGCGCGCGGCGACGCGGCCTACCAGGCGGGTCCGGTCGCCGCGATCGTGGCGGTCCACCACCCGAATCCCGTCGTTGGCAGGGCGTGGGCCGAGGAGGCGCTCGCCGGGGCGATGGCCCGCCTCGACGCCGTCGCCGGCGCGTCGTCGGAGCGGATCCGGATCAGCGCCGCTTCGCGCCACTCGGCCACGATCGGGGCCTACCTCGCGACGCACACCGCCCCCGAAGACGCGAGGGCCGCCTACGAGGCGGTCCTGCGCTGGAAAGGCCAAGGGCGTGCCGGCGGCGGGCTGCCGGAGCGCGGCCTCGCCGACGAAGAGACGGCGATGCTGGCGCGCCTCGACGACGTGCGGCGGTACATCGCGGCGATCACGCTGTCACCGCAGGCGGACGCCGAGCGCGCCCGCGACACGCTCGCCCGCCTGACGCGGGAGAAAGAGGGGCTGGAGCTGCGGCTCGGCTCGGTTAGCGATCGGGTCGCGGATCGGGCCCTGCTCGGCGCGGTCACCCCAGCGGCGGTCTGCGCGGCCCTCGACGACGGGACCGCGCTCGTCGACACGTTCGCCTATCAGCAGCAGCGTGACCCCGACGACACGTCGGCCAGGGTCGCGGCGTTCGTGATGGTCGGCGGCGCGTGCGATCAGGTGCACCGCGTCGACCTCGGCCTGGAGGCGGAGGTCGCCGCGGACGTCGCGCGATGGCGGCAGCTCCTGGCCGCGCACGACGTCGCCGCGCGCGTCGACCCCGCGGGGGCGCGGGTCCGGGCGCGGGTGTGGGATCCGCTGGTGCCGTTGCTCGGCGACGCCGACCGTGTCGTGGTGATCCCTGACGCGTCGCTCGCGACCTTGCCGTTCCCGGCGTTGCCCGTCGGTCGTGGGCGCTACCTCGTCGAGGACGTCGCGTTCGTGTTCGCCGAGCACGCGATCGAGCTGACGCGGCCGTGGCGCGCGCGCGCGGTGGCGACGGGCGACGAGGTGGACGCGTTGTTGGTCGGCGGCGTCGCGTACACCGGGGTCACCGCGCGGTCCCGCGCCGCGTGCGCTGGCGGGGGGTTCGGCCCGCTGCCCGGCACGGTCGGCGAGGTGGACCAGATCGGCGCGTACTTCGGCCGACGCCCGGTGCGGCGGCTCGACGGCGTCGGCGCGACCGAGCGGAGCGTGCGCGAGGCGATGGAGGGTGCCCGCGTCGTGCACCTCGCGACCCACGGGTTCTTCAGCGAGGCGACCTGCGACGGCGATCCCCCGCGTGACGCGCGGTCGGACGGCCTCAACCCGATGGTCCTGTCCGAGTTGGTGCTCGCGCCCGACGAGGCCGACGACGGCCTGCTCACCGCCGAAGAGCTGCGGTCCGCGGACTTGTCGGCGGCTCAGCTCGTGGTGCTGTCGGCGTGCTCGTCCGGGCTCGGGTCGATCCGGCCGGGTGAGGGCGTGATGGGCCTCCGCCGGGCGCTCTCGATGGCGGGCGCGGGCTCGGTCGTGATGTCGTTGTGGTCGGTCGACGATCTCGAGACGCGCGACTTGATGGTCGACCTGTACGACGCTCTCGGCAAACGTCAGGAGCAGCGCGCCCCGGCGGACGCGCTGCGCCGCGCCCAGCTCGACGCGCTGGCGCGGGCCCGAGCGACCCGCGGCGACGGGGACCCGGGCCAATGGGGCGCGTTCGTCGCGACGGGCCGCTGAGCGCGCTTACAACGCGCGGCGGGGCGTCTCCATGCGGGACAGCGCCTCGGCGGCCCGCACCACGTCGGGGTGACCTTCGGGGCCCATCGCCGCGCGCCGCAACGTGACGAGCGCCTCGTCGCGCCGCCCCGCGACCCGCAGCAGCGTGCCGAGGTTGTACAGCGCCGTCGGGTCGTCTGGCCGCCGGGCCAACGCTTCGCGGTACTTGGCCTCTGCGGCGTCTACTTCGCCGTCGAGGTACAGGGCGAGGCCCTGCTGGACGAGCTCGTCGGCTTCGTGGATCAGCTCGACGTCGAGCAGCGCGCGCGCGCCGAGGTTCACGAGGAGCGCCGCCAGCGGCGTGAGGATCCAGAACGCGACGCCTTCGCCGGCCAGGAACACCGCCAGCGGGATCTCCGGCCCGACCTGCTTGCCGCGGTACGACAGCCGGACCTTCGTGTACCGGCCGGCAGCGAAGGAATTGCCTGCTTGTTTGCCGAGCTCGACGACTCGGTCGCGCAGGCGCTCGAGCGTCTCCTCGATGCGCTCCGGGTCAATCTCGAGCTTGAACCCTTTGAACGGACCTTCTGCCACCTGCCCCTCCAGCGGTCACACGCAGGACATGCCGCCGTCGACGACGAGCACCTGCCCGTTGATCCAGCGCGCGTCCGGGCTGCACAACAAGGCGATGGCGCCCGCGAGGTCGTCGGGCTCGCCGACGCGACCGAGCGGCGTGGCCATGCCGACGTGCTCCCGCAGGCGGTCGCTCTCGGGCAGGTAGCGCAGCGCGTCGGTCTCGATGAGGCCGCCGCACACGCAGTTCACGCGGATGCGCCGCGGGCCGAGCTCGACAGCGAGCTGGCGGACCATGGCCTCCATCCCGCCCTTCGCGGCGCCCATCGCGATGTAGCCGGGCGTGAACTGCCGCGATCCGAGGCTGCTGATCCCGATGACCGTCCCGCCGTCGCGCAGGAGCGGCGCGCACAGCTTGGTGAGCAGCCAGAACGGGCGGAGGGAGCTCTCCATGGTGAGGTCCCACCCGGAGACGCGCAGCTTGTCGAACGGCTTGAGGGCCGCCATCGCCGCGTTGTGCACGAGCACGTCGAGGCCGCCGAAGCGGTCACCGACCTCGGCCGCCATGCGCTCGAGCACCGCGGGGCTCCGCACGTCGCCTTGGATCGCGAACGCCTGACCGCCCGCGGCCTCGACCTCGCGGCAGACCTCGGCGGCAGCGGCCTCGTTGAGGTGGTAGCCCACGGCGATGCGCGCGCCGTCGCGGGCGAGGCGGAGGCAGGTGGCGCGACCGATGCCGCGCGACCCGCCCGTGATGAGGACGTCCACGCTTACTGCGCGGCGGGGGCGGCTTCGGCGGGTGCGGCGGCCGGGGCGCCCTCGGCGGGGGCGGCTTCGGCGGGTGCGGCCTCGGCGGGCTTCGCCTTGAACGCCTCGGCGAACAGCTTGTTGAGCGCCTCGGCTTCGGCCTTCTTCGGCTCGATCGTGGCCTTGCAGGAGTCGTTCACGCTGGCCCAGTTCGGGTCGAGGCACTTGACCTGGTCGACGGTGAACCCGGCGCCGACACACTGGGTGACGTACGCGTCGCGGTCAGGCATGGCCGGGAGCGTGACGCCGCCCTTGGTCGCCATGTCCTGCAGCGCGTCGACCGTCTGGTTGTAGGCGCGCGAGCAGTACTTGCTGAGCTCGGGATCGAGCGTGGGCGCGGGCTCGCTGCACGCGGTGAGGCCGACGAAGCCGAGGACCAGGAGGGCGAGGTAGCGCACGGGAGGCTCCAGAGGTGATAAATCGGAACCGAGAGGCTACCCCCTCGCGGGCCCGTCGTCCAACCCGCCCGGGGGCGCGCCGTGATCACGCTCGAGAAACCAGCCGGGCTCCACGTCTTTGCACCGCACGCCGATCCCGACGGCGACTGCCTGGCGCGGCGGTTGCGCGCCGCCCAGCCCTGGCGGGACGAGGTCGCGTGGCCAGACGGGTTCTCCTGCGGGATCGCGCACCGGCTGGACGGCCCGACGTCGGGCGCGGTCTGGGTGGCCGACGACCTCGATGAGCTCGCCCGAATGCGGGGTTGGTTCGCCGAAGGCCGGCTCGTCAAGACGTACCGCTTCGAAGCCCGCGGCGACGTCCCGTGGTCGCGCCACGTCGTCGAACGCCCGATCGCGCATGATCGCGCTCGCGTCGCGCGGATGGTCGTCCAGCGCGGCGCCGACACCCCGCACCGCGGCCGCTGGTTCGAGGCGCACACCGAGGTCGAGCGGATCGCGGGGCGCCTCTGGCAGGCCCGCATCACCACCGGCGTGACCCACCAGATCCGCGTTCACGCCGCGTTCCTCGGGCTCGCGTTGCTCGGGGACCGCCTGTACGGTGGTGGGCCGCCCCTCGACGGTCCGGCGCCGTTTCGGCTGCATCACGTCGGGCTGGTCGGCCCGGACGGGGTGACGACCGCGCCGGTCCCGCTCCCGGCGTGGGCGGACCCGATCGGATAAGCCGCGCCGTTCCTGGGGAGGCGACGTGTGGTTCTTGCTCGCGGGTCTGGCGCGCGCTTCGACGTACGTGGTGGAGGTCGACGTGCCGGAGGGCAGGATCGACCCCGACGTCTACGACGCGATGGTCGAGGAGGCCGCCGGCGCCGCCCCGATCGGCATGAGCCCGCGGCTGATGGCGCGCCAGGGCGGGTCGTTGGTGCCGCTCGAGCGCCTGTTGCCGCCGCGGCTGCCGGCCCCGGTTCGTGACGGTGAGCCGCGCGCGCCCCGCCTGCTCCCGGTCGGGCACCCGGGCCGCGCCGGCGGTCTGAGCGGAAAAGCGACGTATCTAAGCCAATGTCACGGCTGGATCTGGTACGACTCGCTAGGTCGGTTCAGCACGCAGCGCGGCGAGGTGTGGGACACGGTCGAAGACTTCCACAACCCCGAGGGCCTCAACCACTACCTGATCGCCTACCTCGAGAACGCCGGGGCTTCGGTGTACACGGCGAAGGAGCGTGATCGGAACCCCGAGTGGGCGTTCGCGGACGACGACGGGGACGGCTACAGCGAGGCCGGATCGGGCTTCGCCGACGGCCCGCCCGGGTTCCGCGACGCCGCGCCGTACGGCTACGGCGACAACCCGTTCACGATGGGCGGCACCCGCACGTTCCCGGCCGACGGCGGCGGCGTGGCCACCTGGGTGCCCGACGTGCCCGCGGACGGCACGTACACCGTGTACGTCTCGTGGGCGAACGCCGCTGGGAACGCCACGAACGCGCACTATCGGATCACCCACCCGGGCGGCGTCGTCGACCGCTGGTTCGACCAGACCGTGCACGGCAGCACGTGGCAGGCGGTCGCCACGCTGTGGCTGCCGGCCGGTGTCGACGGGCTCACGGTCGAGCTGATCGCGGACGGCGGGGAGGCGGGCCGCGTGCTGTCGGCCGACGCGGTGCGGGTCGGCGGCGGCATGGGGGTCGTCGAGCGCAACGGCGTCACGACCGGGCGCCCGCGCTGGGAGGAGGGCGCGATCTTGTCCACGCAGTTCAACGGCGCGCCGTCGTCGGTGTACGACCCGTACGGGGACGGCGACGGGTCGGATCCGTCGTCGCGCTCGGTGTGGGCGGCGTGGGAGCACCCCCCGTACGAAGACGCGGTCTACCTGTCGTGGCACAGCAACGCGTTCGACGGCACCGCGCGCGGCACGGTCACCTACACGTACGGCTTGTCGGGGTGCGAAGAAGGCGCGCCGTACCCGGGCTCGACCGACCTCGCCGAGGAGGTCCAGGGCGCCCTGATGGACGTCATCACGACGTTGTGGGACTCCGGCTGGCAAGACCGCGGCACCAACGACGACTGCTTCTCCGAGGTCAACCCGGGGTTGAACCCGGAGATGCCGGCGATCCTCGTCGAGCTCGCGTTCCACGACAACGAAGAGGACGCGGCGGCGCTCAAGGACCCGCGGTTCCGCCGGGACGCCTCGCGGGCGATGTACCGCGGCATCGCGACCTACTTCGCGGGCCAGGACGGGGTCTCTCCCGTGTTCTTGCCCGAGCCTCCGATCGACCTCGCGCTGGTGCACGGCGGGGACGGCGACCTGTTCGCGTCGTGGGAGCCGAGCGCCGACGTCGGCAACCCGTACGGTGACGTCGCCACCTCGTATCGTCTGTATCGGTCGGCGGACGGCCGGACGTGGGACAGCGGCGTGGACGTCGCGGGGACCGCCGCCACCGTCGAGGCCGCCCCCGGGGAGCTCGTCTACGTGCGGGTGACCGGGGTCAACGCGGGCGGAGAGAGCTTCCCGTCGCCGGTCGTCGCCGCGCGTCGCTCACCCGACGGGTGGGCGCCCGTGCTCGTGGTGCACGCCTTCGATCGGCTCGACGCCGGTCTGCTCGACTGGGAGTACGTCTCTGAGGCGGGCCTGGGCGACCTCGTGCGGATGGACCCGCAGCGCATGAACCCGCTCGACGCGGTCGCCGCGCACGCCGACGCCGTCACCGGCGCCGGGTGGTACCTCGACGCCGCGGTCGACGACGCGCTGGAGTCGCTCGACTTGTCGGCGTATCGACTCATCATCTGGGCGGCGGGCGAGGAGTCGACGGCCGACGAGTCGTTCTCGAGCGCGCAGCAGGAGGCGATCGCGTCGTTCGTCGCTGGCGGCGGCGCGTTGTGGGTGTCGGGGTCGGAGATCCTGTGGGATCTCGACGAGCGCGGCACCGACGACGATCGGGCGTTCGCGGCCGACGTGCTCGGCGCGTCGATGGCGGCGGACGACTCCGGCACCAGCGACGCGGCCGGGGAGGGGCCCCTGGCCGGACTCGACCTCTCGTTCGGGGTCGACGGCGGCGCGCCGTACCCGGTCGAGTGGCCCGACGAGCTCGGCACGAGCGACGAGGTGGTCGTGCGGTACAGCTCCGGGGGCGTCGCCGGCGCGCTCGCGGAGAGCAGGTTCGTGCTCGGCTACCCCTTCGAGTGCGTCATCGACCGGGGCGCGCGGGTCGCGGCGGCCGAGGCCCTGCTGCCGCTGCTGGTGCCCGACTACACGCCGCCGGACCCCGGCGACCCACCTGACACGGAAGATACCGAAGATCCTGGGCCCGGGCCGGGCCCCGGCCCCGGCCCTGGCCCGGAAGAGACGGGCACCGACGAGACCGGCGGTCTCCCTGGATCCCGCGGCGGCAAGGGCTGCGGGTGCGCCTCCGGGGCGTCTGGGGGCTGGGCGCTCGGCGCGGCCGCGCTGCTGCTCGCGCGGAGGCGCCGGTGAGGCTGCTCATCGTCGCCGGGCTGCTCGCGTGCGCGGCGGCCGAGCCGCCGGTCTGTGATGGGCCGTCGTTGTTCGGAGCCCCGAGCCCGTCGACCGGGTTGTCCGAGGACCAGTGTGCGCCCTTGTGTGCGGACTGTGGGGGGGAGGCGTGGGGACCCCCCACGTACACCGCCGACGACTTCGCGGCCTGGCGCGGCTACGTGCTCGATGATCCGCCTGCCCCCCCGATCGACGACCCGTACGCCGATCCGCCGTCGTCGGACGACGGTCCGGACACCGTGTGCGCGGTCCACTTCGAGGGCGACGGGCACTACCGCCTGGAGACGTGGGAGAGCACGGCGCAGGCGCAGCGGAAGGGCGGTCAGCCCACCCACTTCGGGCGTTGTGGGGTGTGCTCGTCGTTGGCGGACCTCGCGGTGTACGCGGAGCAGCCCGAGCTGAGCGATCCCGTCCGGGCGTGTGGGCTCGACCACCTCACGAGCCCGCCGGAGGAGCACGTCGCGTGCCTGGAGGGGCTGGGGTTCACGACCCCATGCGCTTGGATCTGGTACCACAACACGGTCAACACGCGGATCGCGTGTGCGGCGGAGTGCCTGGCGGCGCTCGACGCGACGTGGAACGAGCCGGACGGCTCGCTCAACCCGTGCTTACAATGCGACGAAGACGAGAGCGGGCCTGTGTTTCAGGCGGTCGCGGGCCGCACGCGGCGCAACACCGGGCTCGCGTCGACGATCTGTCGGCCGTGCAGCGAGGTGCGGCCGATCGAGCACGACTACGCGCCGTAGCCATCGGCGCGGTTGGTTCAGCGCGCGGTCGGGCGGCCGCGGAGCACGATGACGAGCTGATCTTCGAGCAGCGCCTCCCCCTCGCTCCGAAGCTCCAGCGGGATGACGACGACGGAGTCTTCGCGACCTGCGGGCACGGGGGCGGTGACGGTGAAGGAGAACGCTCCATCGGGCCCCCCTGGCTCCAGCGTGAGCGCGTCGGGGGTGATCGCGACCACCCACCCCTCCGGATCCGCAACGTGCGCCGTGAGGGTCTGCGCCACCGCGTGCTCTCGGGCGGCGGCGAGGATGAGCTCCACGAGCGGCTCCGCGATGTGCGACGGATCCGTGATGGGCCTCGGGTCGCCCGCCAGCTCGGGGTTGGGGGCCCAGACCATCGCCGGGGTGAGGGTGCCGTCTCCGTAGAGGTCATACCAAGCGCCCTGGCGGGTCGCGAAGAGCTCGAACTGATCGACCGCCCAGCCCTTCTGTGACACGTCGACGGGGATGGCCACCCCGCCGAGCTCGAGCCAGGCGGCGGCGGCGATGTCGACGTTGGCGTCGTTCGGGCAGCCCCCGTACGTCCGGAGCTCGTTGGGATCTTGCGGCCGGTTCTGGGGGTAACCTGGGTTTCGGCTGAAGTAGTCGGTGAGGATGACCCCGATGGGGACGGCGTGGTCGCGGAAGCCGAGGCCGCCGCGCGTGCCGAGCGCGAGGCCCGCTGAAGCGAGCTCGCCCGTCCCTCCGAACAGATCATCGGGGCTCGCGGTGAACGGTGGCACGTCTTCTGCGGCGTTGTAGACGCCGTTGCAGTTGCCGTCCCACCCGAGCCCGGTCGCGGCCTGGCGTGCCGCCTCGAACGCCATCACCGAGACGTCCGGGAAGCCGAGGATCGGGAACGTGTCGCGGATCTGGTTCAGCACCAGATCGGCGTCGGCCTGGACGGGTAGCATGACGTAGTAGGGAACCTCGGGCAGCCCGAAGAAGACGTCGTCAAACGCCACCAACGCCCACGCGACGTCCGGCACCTCCTGCTCGAGCAACGAGCGCAGCCAACGCGCCTGGGTGCGCACATACGGGTAGTGGAGGTCCATCGAGTTGGACGTGTCGACGAACAGCGCGACATCGAGCGCGACCCCGAACGAAGGCACCGGCAGGAGGGTCTCGGCGGACGTCCGCTCGTCGAACTCGACGTAGACGACGCCCGCGCGCGAGCGGGGATCTGAGGGGTCCGAACCGGCGGCGCGCTCGGCGCCGTCGGAGTGGCCGTCGCCGTCGGAGTCCCGGAGCAGAGCGCTGGTTCCCCCATCGTGTTCGTCGGCGTCGGTCAGCCCGTCACCGTCGTCGTCCGTGTCCCTGAAGTCGAACCACCCGTCTCCATCCGTGTCCGCGGGGACTCCGTTGACCGAGCGGCACTCCTCGGCGTCGGGCTGTCCGTTGTTGTCGCTGTCGAGATCGAGGAGGTCGGGCAGGCCGTCGCCGTCGGCGTCGAACGGCTTCGTGGAGAACGGGGTCCACCACGACTCCCAGGCGTCCGCACAGCCGTCGCTGTCGCTGTCGGGGTCGCGGTCGTCCCACGCGCCGTCGCCGTCGGTGTCGCGCTGCGAGCAGCCGACCCGCTCCGCCCAGTCGGGGACGCCGTCGCCGTCGTCGTCGCCGTCGTGCGCGTCGAGCACGCCGTCGAGATCGGCCTCAGCGTCGACGCTGCCCAGCATCTCGAGGTCGTCGTCCGGGCACGCGCAGTCGCTGTCACGATCCAGGAAGTCGGGGACGCCGTCGCCGTCGCTGTCTACGGGCGGCGTGTCCACGAGCACGTCGCCGGCCTCGACGCCGTCAGGGAGGCCGTCGCCGTCGGAGTCGTCATCGAGGTCGTTGGGGACGCCGTCGCCATCCGCGTCGGCCGTGCCTTCGTCGCGATCCAGGATCAAATCGCCGTCTCGGTCGAGGCCAGGCGGGACGGCGACCGGCGGCAGCTCGGGCCGCTCGCAGCTCATGATGACGAAGATCGGGATCGACAACATGAGCGACGCTCTGCTAGGCTTCGTGCCGGGAGGTCGGGAATGAACACGAACGTGCGCGGTGCGGCGCTGCGACTGGCAGGAATGTACGCTGGAATCTATGCTTTCGGGGGTGGGCTTCCGCGGCGGAGATCGACGGCGCCGCGCTGTTGAAGTGTGATCCGTTGGAGCATGGCGATACGTACCGTCCGTCGTTGGTCTACAATGCTCCGGTGGTGGCGGTCAACGCGTCCGACCCGGCCAAGCGCACGCTCACGTGGTACGAGCGCGATCAACAAACGATCTCGGCGCGCGGCGCGGGCAGCGGGACCTTCTACTTCTACTGGACGTTCCGCGACGGCGCCGGCTCTACGCGGCTGTGCGAGCTGAACCACGAGAACGACTAGCGCGCCTCTGCATCGGTCCTCGACTCATGCGTCTCGTTCGTCCGCTTCGTTCCCTTGAAGTCGGCGAATCCGTTGCTATCGCCCTCCTTCTCACCCTTTGGCCGAAAGCTCTTCGTCGACGCCGCCGCTTCGATCAACGT
>CAIUDO010000762.1 GCA_903897935.1 uncultured Pseudomonadota bacterium | reverse complement strand
GGCGACCAGCGCGCCGCCCGCGTAGAACCGTACGTCTCCGGTGAACCGGTCGCCGTCGCGGGCCCCGTTGGTGACGCGCACGTCGAGGGTGCCGGCGGGGAACGGCCGGAGCTGGACGTAGCGGGCGCAGCCGATCGGTGTTCCCCCGCGGCCCCACGCGACCAGCGCGGCCAGCCCCGAGAGCTGCAGCGCCGAGTCGATCGCGAGCGGATCAGCGTGGAACGCCGCGCGCGCGTCGGTGGGCGACCACGCCGACGGGGATCCGGTGCGCACGACGCCGGTGGCCGCCCCCTCCGCGACTCCGCCGACGCTGACGATGCCCTGCAGCAGCGGCCCGTGGAACGTGCGCCCGCCGTAGAACTCCGCGAGCGAGAGCGGGGAGCGCCCGACCTTGGGCGCCGCGACGTCATCCACGGCGCCCGCGGGGACCCAGCGCGCCTTCCACGCCAGCGCCCGGCGCGCCCCGACCCGCACCTCGACCCGCCCTTGGCGCACGCCGACCTCGACCCGGGTGGGCTCGCGGACGACGATGCCTTGGAACAGGGTGAGATCCTGGATCTCGAACGGCGCCGCCGCGTCGACGGTGGACGCGATCAGGTCGAGCACACCCGCCATCGGCACGACCGGGGTGCCCTCGATGCTGTGGTCACGCAGGTAGGGGTGGGTCTCGACCGAGACCGTCGACACCGCGCGCAGCGAGCGGCCGTCGAGCGGCAAGCCGCGGCCGAGCACGAGCGCGCCCCGGTGGTGGGCGAGCGCGTCGAGCACGGCCGCCACGCCGACGGTGGGGCCCACGAAGTCGACGCCCTCCGCCTTCATCGCCTGGCGGATCGTCGGCGCGAGCGTGTCGGCCATCGCGGAGCCCGTCCACGGGCCGGTCTCGATGACCACGCCGCGCACGGGCAACGCCGCGACGAGGTCCGCCATCGCGGCGTTCGCGGCTGCGTAATGCGCTTGGTGGCGATTCCCGAACCGGCCGGCCCACGAGCCGATCGCCAGCACGACCCGCGGATCCGACACCGCCAGCGCGTTGATGAGGCCGTCGACCTTGACGGCGCGGGCGAGGCGGCCGGCGTCGGCGTCGACCGAGCCGATCGGGCCGTCGGCGAGCACCCCGGCGGCGTGCACGACCACCGAGATCGGGCGGTAGCCTGGCGTCGCCGCCACGAGCGCCGCGCGATCGGTGACGTCGACGCGGAGCACCACGACGCGCTCGGCGGCGATCGCGTCGGCGAGCGACGGGTCGGGGGCGCCCCGACCGGCGACGAGCACGAGGGCGCCCAGGTCCGCGCACGCGAGCGCGATCCGGGCGCCGATGCCACGGGTGCCGCCGGTGACGAGCACGGTGTCCTGCGGGCCGATCGGCGCGTCGGCGCTGGGGTGTGCGGGTCCGAGCCCAGCGACGGCGCGGCCCTCGGCGCTGATCCGCACGTCGGCCGACCGGTCGACGCTGTCGAGCTCGCCGATCACGGCGTCAGCGGCTGCTTCTGGCGCGAGCCCCGCGATGTGCACCGCCTTGATGGCGCGCTCCGACCACTCCCGGCCCATCGCGCGGACCACGCCGGACCACGCGCCGTTCCACGGGTCGTCGGCTGGCAGCACCACGGTGACGTCG
>CAIUDO010000761.1 GCA_903897935.1 uncultured Pseudomonadota bacterium | reverse complement strand
CGGAGGCGCTGATGGAAGCGTTCGCCGACCTGAGTGAGCCTGTCGCCGATCTGCCCCCGCCGCCCGTCGACGAGGCGGCGTGGCTGTTGTTGCCCGCGGAGGAGGCGGCGCGCGTCGCGGCCACGTTGCCTCTCGGCGTTCGGTTCCGGCTGCGCGCCACCATCACGCCCGTTCAACAGGCGTTCTTGGATCGGCATGGCTACCTCGTGTACGACCGCGTGGCGTCCGTCGGTGAGATCGAGCGGATCGCGTCCGAGGTCGAGCGCATCGAGGCGGACCTGCTCGCGCGCGACGTCAAGAAGGTGAACGGCATCCCGGTGTGGGTCGGTCGGGGCGTCGGCGGCAAGCCGTGGATCCAGCGGATGGGGTTCACGTCGGTGTTCTCGGAGTACATCCGCTCGTTCGTGCGGGACGCCCGGTTCGAGCCGATCCGGGGCCTCATCGGCGAGGGCGCGCGGGTGGGCGACGAAGAGAAAGACGGCGTCGTGGTGAACCGCTACGGCAACCTGCCCGGCAGCTTGCGCCCGCGGCTCGGCTGGCACACCGACGCTCTGCGCGACGTCGTCTACAACTGGCGCCCGCCGGGGCCGATGCTCAACGTCGGCCTACACTTCGACCGGATCCGTCCGAAAGACGGCGGGCTGCGGGTGTTGCCGGGCACCCACACGCAGGGCGTGCTCTCCACGTTGTTCTCGAAGATCCACTTCGTCACGCAGGCGCCGGACCCGCGGGAGGTCGCGGTCGAGACCTGGCCGGGCGACCTCACCGTGCACGACGGTCGGATGTGGCACCGCGTCGAGGCGTCCCCGCACGAAGGCGCGCGCAGCGTCCGCACCAGCATGTACGTGCCGTACGTGGTCGACGCGTACCAGCCGAAGTCCGAGCTCAGCGCCACGCCCTTCTACTTGCGGGTGTTCAGCGTGGTGCTCGCAGCGCGGAAGTGGCTGTCGGCGCGCGCGCTCAGCCGTTGATCTGCTCGGCGAGGTAGGCGGTCGCGCCAAGCTGCTGGATGAGGCCGAGCTGGGTCTCGAGCCAGTCGGTGTGCTCCTCCTCCGAAGCGAGGATGCGGTCGAACAGCATGCGGCTGCCGTGGTCGCCGCGCTCGGCGCACAGCGCGATGGCCTTCTGGAGCCGCGGCAGCGCCTCGAGCTCGAGCGCGAGGTCACACTCGAGCATCTCCGGGACGGTCTCGCCGATGTTGACCTTGCCGAGCCGCTGAACGTTCGGCAGCCCGCCGAGGAACAAGATGCGCTCGATGAGGGCGTCGGCGTGCTTCATCTCGTCGATCGACTCGGCGTGGATCTTGTTCGCGAGGCGGGTGTAGCCGAAGTTCCTGCACATGCGGCCGTGCAGGAAGTACTGGTTGATCGCCGTCAGCTCGCCCGTGAGGACCTCGTTGAGCGCCGCCACCACCACATCGTCTACTGCTCGCGGCATCTACGCCTCCTGGTACGCCCTCTTTACGCGGCTTCGGTGCGGGCGCACGGTGCGCGCTCGGCCCGGGCGAGCTCCGCGCGAACGAGGTCCCGGACCTGCGCCGCGCACGCCCCGCAATCGGTTCCGGCCCCGCAGCGCGCTCGCACCGCCTTCAGGTCGCACCCGTCGGAAGCCAACGACCGAATGACCCGATCCGAGACACGATGGCAGACGCACACGATCACGGCGACCCCCAGCGCGATATTGATATTCGGTTTCAACAGGCGCGCAAGGGGTCAGGCGCGCACCGCGCGGTACGAGATCGCGCCGACGCGGTCCGGGAGCCCCATGCCGGAGCGGAGCCACCACCGCTCGAGGGCGTTGCGGGGCTGTAGATCGAGGACCCCGGTCACGTCGACGGCGCCATCGTCTCCCGGGCGCGTCTCGAAGCAGACGCGGAACGGCCCGACGCCTTGGCTCACGCCGCGGATGAACAGCCGCACGACGGTCATCGACAAGCCGCCGTCCGGGAGCACCTCGGTGCGCATCACCGCGCCGACGCCGAGCTCCTGGAACACCTCGACCAGGGTGTCTTTGCCGTCGACCTGCCGGACCACGAAGTCGCTGTCGAAGACACGCACGGCGTCGGCGCACCAGAACTCTCGGACGAAGTGCAGCGACCCGTCGTCGCGGCGGAAGAGCCGGAACCGGGCGGGCACGTCGTCGAGGTGCTCCTCGTACATGCCCTGGCCGACCAGCAACGCGGCGAAGTACGCCGCGAGCGAGCCGACGACGTGGTGCAGGTCGACGCGGGCGGTCATCGACCACGCGTGCATGCGGTCGAACATGTCGAACACGTCGGGGTGGAGGCGGTCGACCTCGTCGCCGATCGCGCGTCGCATCGAAGGGATGAGCGACCACGCGGCCCCTGGGCGCTCGGCGCCGCGCGCCCGACGGCGGACGCCGAGTCGCCACACCCGCGTGATGCGCGCGAGGCGCAGCGTCGCCGAGACGAGGCCACAGACGAGCGCGCGGTCCGTCGGCAGGTCGGGGCGCGTGCGCGGTCCGCCGAACAAGGTCGCGCGGACCGCGCCGCCCGCGTAGGTCCGAACGAGCGCCAGGCCCGTCGCGAGCTGTCGGCGTACCACCTTGGACAACGACGTCGCGATCGCCGTCTCCAGCGGCACCTTCCCAGAGAGCGCCTCTTGGTCTTGCACCCGTGTGCCGAGGGTGACGGCCATGTGCTCGTCGAGCATCTCCCAGGTGGGATCGCCCTGATGTGCGGCGGCTTCGATGGCGAACATCTCGACGAGGCCCGCGGCCTTGACCGCCTCCATGTCGCGAAGGTGGGCTTCGAGCCACCGCTCTTCGCGGATGTCCGGCGGGAGGCCGTCTTCGAAGGCGCGCACGTAGGCGACCCAGCCTTCGTGACGCGGGCGCCCTTCGGTGTCGACCGGGATCAGCATGGAGCCGATGCGATCGTAGGCTTCGGAGCGCGCGGCGAAGCGCGCGAGGGCGATCCCGCCGACGGCGAGCTCGTGCAGGGCGCCGAGGCGGCACGGGTAGGCCGCGTAGAAGGTACGGGCGAGGCGGCATCGCAGCCGGGCGGCGCGTTGCCGGTGGATGAACGCGGCTTCGGACGCCGGACGGGCGCCGTGGCGGCGGGCGTCGGCGCGTTCGGATGGGTGGGGTGCGAGCACGTCGTGAGCGTACAACGACTGAGCTGTCGACGGGAGGAACGCGCGTCAACCTGCTAAGGGGGCGCCGCCGACGCGGTCGGACCGGAGGACAGGATGGGGTTGCAGGCGGGCATCGTCGGGTTGCCGAACGTCGGAAAGAGCACGTTGTTCAACGCTTTGACGGCGGCGGGTGCCGAGAGCGCGAACTACCCGTTCTGCACGATCGAGCCGAACGTCGGCGTCGTGCCGGTCCCGGATCCGCGGCTCCAGCGGCTGCTGAAGATGATCGCGTCCAAGCAGGTCATCCCGGCGTCGGTCGAGATCGTCGACATCGCGGGGCTGGTGCGCGGGGCGAGCCAGGGCGAAGGTCTGGGCAACCAGTTCCTCGGGCACATCCGCAACGTCGACGCGGTCATCCAGGTGGTGCGTTGCTTCGACGACCCGGACGTGGTGCACGTCGACGGCACGATCGACCCGAAGCGCGACATCGAGACGATCCAGCTCGAGCTGATCCTGGCGGACCTGCAGTCGGCGGAGAAGCGTGCGGACCGGTACGCGAAGTTGGCGAAAGCGGGGGACCGCGAGGCGCTGCTGAACCGGGACGTCTCGAAGAAGCTGGTCGAGCTGTTGTCGGCGGGCAAGCCGGCGCGCGCGGGCGAGTGGAACGAGGAGGAGGCAGCGATCGTGCGGCAGGCGCAGCTCATCACGAGTCGTCCGCTGCTGTACGTGTGCAACGTCGACGAGAAGACGCTGGCGACGGGCACGAACGCGCACGTCGAGGCGGTGCGGGCGATCGCGAAGGACGAAGGCGCGATCGTGATCGTGTTGTGCGCGAAGGTGGAGGCCGAGCTGCGGGAGCTGGATCCTGAGGATCGCGACGCGTTCCTGCAGGATCTGGGCGTGAAGGAGCCTGGCTTGAACGTGTTGGCGCGCGCGACGTACGATCTGCTCGGGTTGCAGATGTACTTCACGGCGGGGCCGAAGGAGATCCGGGCGTGGACGATCCGTCGCGGGGCGAAGGCGCCGGAGGCAGCGGGGGTGATCCACACGGACTTCGAGCGCGGGTTCATTCGTGCGGAGTGCTACGCGATCGAGGATCTGGAGGCGTGTGGGTCCGAGGGGGCGCTGCGGGCGGCCGGGAAGTTGCGGGTGGAAGGCAAGGAGTACGTCGTGCGGGACGGCGATGTCATGCATTTCCGCTTCAACGTCTAGGTCGCGAGTATATCCAGTATGTACCTTGGTTCATGATGTTCTAACGCCGACCCACCACACCTCAAAGACACAGCCGGGTGAACCGCCGGAGCTGTTGCGGTGGCGTTAGAACGAAATCCAGCCGAACGGGCAGGCGCACCCGTCCACGCTCCCTCGGACCTCCACCTCTCCGATTCCGCCCGGCCGGACCCTACTCGGGTACGACGTCGTCTCGCGAGATCTCCCCGAGTCGTTCGAGTGCAGCCCCCTGTCCTGCAATCACCGCTCGGTCGACTTCCCCGTCAACGCGGATTGCTTGCTGCCCGATCTCGCCGCCGCCGTCGCTGCCGCCGAGGACTTCAGCCGCGGCGACCACTCGGAGCCGGGCGCGTACTACGTCGTGGAGGTCTGGTCCGGGGCGCGGGAGGCGGGTAGCCGATCGCCTGGAGCACCACGGCCTGCGGCGGGTCGTCCCAATCGTCCGTCCACGCCGTCATCGCGTCTGCCCACCCCTCGATCATCCGACGTTCGTCTGCGTCCCACGGAGGGGCCGCTGTTGCGGACAGCTCACTCAGCCACGACTCCGACGGCCAGCAAGCTGCTCCGAGCAACGTGTCCGTGGCCTCGAACAGGAGCCGCCGGTCCACCGGGCGCTGGACAAGGGCGAACAGCGCCGGACAGCCGACCACCCGAGACAGGACGTCGTCGAGCGCGTAGCGCCGCCCCGCGGCGTAGAGGGCGTTGAAGCCGGCGTCGCGCCGGTCCGCGTAGACCGGCAACACGTCGAACAGCTCCCGGTGCTCGGGGCCGCGCGCCCACGCCTGAAGCACGGCTGCCGCCTCCCCAGGGCGCTCCAAGGCGAACCGTCGCAGCGATGGCCCAGGGTGGACCTCCAACGAGAGCAGGCGATCCGCGGCGAGCCTGCGGGTCTACGCGTGGACGCTCCACAGGAGCGGCTCGAGCGCGGACACGACCCCTGACCACGCCACGCGATCGGCGGCCAGCTCCAGGAGGGCCGCGCGCATCCGCTCCGACGCCCCGACGAAGCGATCCGCCCACCACCCCGGGTCGCCCATCCCGAGGTGGAGCGTGAGGTGCATCGCGTGCTCCCCTTCCTCGTCACCGACGCGCTGCTCGGCGATCACACGGACCGCCTCGCGCTCACCGAAGGACGCGAGCACCGTGAGCCAGTGCCGTCGCACGCCGGAGTTGGGCTCTCCGTCCAGGTGGAGCTCGCCGACCACGCTCGCGCCCAGCCGCCTGCCGAGCTCGAACGCCGCCATGACTCGCTCTGGCGGGTCTCCGTCGCGGATGCAGCGTCGGAGCTCGTCGTCGGTCCTCGGATCGCGCTCCACCCGCTCCTCGCGTCATGAATCCTATCGTCGTGGTCACGCCCCGCGTAGGCTATGACCGTGCGGCGAGGTGAACCCTGTACCGCCCGGTCCCGCTCGACCACGCCCTGGAGCTGTTCCATCCCGGAACCGGCCACCGGATCCGCATCGACGCCACCGCCACCCACGGCTCCGGCAGCGCGCGCCGCGATCGGTCCAGTTCGCGCTGACCAACCACTGCAACCTGGGCTGTTCGTTCTGCAGCCGCCCGGTGGAGCGCCTCAGCACGTGGACCGTCGCGTCCGCGCTGGAGGTGCTCGCCGACCTCGACCGGCTCGGTGTGACCGAGGTGGCGTTCGGCGGCGGCGAGCCCCTGGTGTTCAAGGGGTTCTTCGAGCTCGTGGATCGACTCGTCGCCGAGACACGCCTGGCCGTGCACCTGACGACCAACGGCGCCCTTCTCTCTGACAAAGCCCTTCGCCGACTACGCGGCAAGATCGGCGAGGTCCGCGTGTCTCTGTACGACGACAACGACTGGCGAGGTACCCTCGCCCGCTTGCGACGACACGGCCAGCGGTTCGGCGTGAACCTGCTCGTCACGCCCGATCGGCTCCCCGGCCTTCGCGCCCTGCTCGACGAGCTGCGCGACCTGGGCTGCCGCGACGTCCTGCTGCTGCCGATCCTGGGCCACCCGGCGCTGGCGCTCGACCCCGCGGGCGGCCGCGCCCTCGCCGCGCTGCTGGCTGACGGCGCCGGAGCAGACCTGACGATCAAGCTGGGGGTCTGCTGGGGCGAGGATCTCGCCCACCTGCCGCGCCTGTTCGCGTCGTCCGACTGCGGCGCGGGGCGCGAGTTCGTGGAGATCACCTCGGACCGCCGCGTGCGCGCATGCTCGTTTCACGCCGACTCCCTGCCGTTCGACGACGCCGAAGACGTCGTCGCGCTGTGGGCCGCCGCGCGCCCCGAGCTCACCGCGCCGGCCGGATGCGCCGGGTGCCCTCGCTCGGGCGCGCCGAGGCGCTCCAGCCCCGAGCCGCGCGCCCAGGTGCGGGTCTACTCGGCGTTCGCCAGCAACAACAGCGGCAGCTACACGCTCCTCGGGGCGTTCGAGACCTCGGAGCGGGCCGCCGAGATCACCGCCCTGCTCACCCGCCTCGCGGCGGACATGGAGGCCGCAGGCGAGGGCAACCCGCTGCGCGATCTGCTGGCGGCTGCGGGCATCGCCGCACCCGAAAACGTGGGGAAATCCGATGACTGGCCCGCGGGTTGGGCCAGCCCGCCCGAGGCGGTGCACGTCGACCAGCAGGTCTGGTGGTACGCCCCCTACACGGTGACCATGCCAGCGGTGATCGGGCGCTGGTTCTACGCGATGCGGGGACGCGTCCAGGTCGAGTTGGACCACGCGCACCACCCGCTGCTCGCCCACCTCTCCCTCTGGTCGGATCTGCCCTGGAAGGACCGACAAGGCGTGCCGCTCCAGCCGCTCATCGACGCGCTCTGGCTCGGCCCCCTCGCTGCCGACGGCATCCATGCCAGGGTGCGCCGGAACGACTGGGCCGGCATCGACGTGCTGTGGCTCGATCCGAGCCCGGAGCAAATGCGCGCGTTCGTGCGGACCTCCACCCAGCTCGGGCTCCGGTGCCGGCTTACGCTGTCAGAGCTACCAGGGCCGAAGGTCGACCTCGACGCCCTCTGGTAGGGTCGACGGCCCGAACGACTGGAGGCGGGATTGAGCAAGACCCCACGCGTACCGTCCTTCTTCGTGCTCGTCCCCGGCCCCTGGCGCGACGCCGACGAGGTCGTACGGGCCCTGCGCGCTCAGGGGGTCGCGTCGCACGTGCGCGACTCCGCCCCCATCGAAGCGGGCCACGTCCGCGTCGGCGTCATCGAAGACGAGCGCCTCGGCGACGCGTTCTCGTGGGGGCGTCGCGGGCCCCTCCCCCCCGGATCTCGTCGCGCAGGTCGCCACGTGCGCGCGCGCCGCCCTCGTGGAGCTGGGCTTCCGCCTCGATCAAGCGCCGGCGAGGGTCGCAGAGGTCGGTCGGGCGCTGCGAGCCGCGGGCGGGGTGGCCGTGCGCATGGAGGCGTCGGGCTCGGCGTGGCCCTGGCAGCCCTGGCTCGACAACCTCGACTCTGGCCTTCCCGACACGATCTACGCGACCGCGGTCCTGCTCGCGCGCGGCCCCGACGGCG